>CAYQWD010000263.1:474-4772 GCA_964420955.1 uncultured Paludibacter sp.
ATCATTCAATGTTGAAAAGTTTCATAGTTTTGAAATAACTGTTAACTTGCAAATCTTTATTTTTGTAAAGTATTGAAATAAAAAATTTCAAATACTAACACCAATTGCAAGTTATAATAAATCAAGTTTAATTTAAAACAAAGAAAAATGAAACAATTAAAGAAAATGTTTTTTGCTTTTTCAGTCCTGCTTGTAACCACGTTGAATGCCCAGGTAACAACTTCGGGTATTAGCGGTAAAATCAGTTCAGGTTCTGAAGCTATTATTGGAGCCACAGTAGTAGCAACTCATACACCTTCGGGAACAAGTTATGGAACAATTTCAAACGCAGATGGTCGTTTCACAATTGCCGGAATGAAAGCTGGCGGTCCTTACAAAATTGACGTATCCTATGTTGGTTATTCAAAAGTAAGTTATGACAACATTACCCTTAATTTAGGTGAAACTTTTGTGCTAAATCCTTCTCTAAAAGAAAGTAATGTGCAAATAGGCGAAGTAATTGTTGTAGGCAGCAAAGCAAAGGATTTCAACAATGAAAGAAATGGAGCTGCAATCAATATAAGCAGTCAGCAAATCGGTCTTATGCCCACCATTTCAAGAAATATCAACGATATTACCCGTTTAACTCCTCAAGCGAACGGAAATCAAATTGGTGGCGGCAATTATCGTCAGAATTTTGTTACAGTTGATGGTGCACAGTTTAACAATGCCTTTGGTATCGGTACAAACTTGCCGGGTAATGGAGCGCCTATATCAATTGATGCTTTAGACCAGATTTCGGTAAATATCACTCCTTTCGATGTTCGCCAAAGTGGATTTATCGGCGCATCAATCAATGCTGTTACAAAATCCGGAACCAACGAATTTAAAGGCTCAGTATATACATATTTGCAAAATGAAAAGTTTAAAGGAGACAGCGTTGGAAACGCATCATTCAAGAAAACACCTGCTGATTTTAATCTTTACGGAATAACACTGGGAGGTCCGATTATTAAAAACAAATTATTCTTTTTTGTGAACTTTGAAACTGAAAAAAGTTCGGTTCCCGGACCTACGCGTGTAGCTGCAACAACAGATAAACCTGCAGATTATAACAATAACATTGCACGTCCTACTGTGGCTGAAATGGATATGATAAGCAAATATCTTTTTGATAATTTTGGATATGAAACCGGTCCGTACCAAGGATACAGCAACGAAAGTCCATCGAAAAAATTCCTTGTTAGATTAGACTGGAATATCAACAAAAATCACAAATTCAATATCCGTTACAGTTATCACGACAGCAAAACACCATCTGATCCAAGTGTTTCGTTTTCACCATTTTCATCGCTTTACACCGGTAATCGCCAGGCAATGGATGCCATGTGGTTTAAAAATACAGGCTATTTTCAAGAACGCAATTTCAGTTCATTATCTTCTGAATTAAATTCACGTTTTGGCGATGGAAAATATACAAACACTTTACGTGTAACTTATTCATTTCAGGATGAACCTCGCAGCACAAATGGAAAAATATTTCCTTTCGTAGATATTTTGAAAGATAATAAAGCATTTGTTTCATTTGGTACTGAGTTATTTTCATACGGAAATCTTCGTGAAGTAAAAACACTCACTATTACCGATGATTTTTCATGGACAATGGGTATCAATAACTTCACAGCAGGCGTTCAGTACGAACATAATACTACAAAAA
Organism: uncultured Paludibacter sp.; assembly: GCA_964420955.1. Lineage (GTDB taxonomy): Bacteria > Bacteroidota > Bacteroidia > Bacteroidales > Paludibacteraceae > Paludibacter. Next base: position 2,171 of record CAYQWD010000263.1, read on the forward strand.
ACGGATTTATGCGCTTTGGAACCAGTTATTATACCTTCAATTCATGGAATGATTTTGTGAATGGCGTCAAACCAAGAGCTTTCGGTGTAACATTTTCAAATTCTCCAGGCTACGAACAGGCGTTTCCAAGTTTTGATTTTGGACAGTACTCGCTTTATCTGCAAGATCAAATCAACTTGTTTTCAAATCTGAAAGTTACAGCCGGAATCAGAGCCGATTTGCCTACTTATTCTCAACCTGCTGCCGCACATCCATTAATTACTCCGTTGGTTTTTGATGGCGGTAAATCGTACAGCACATCAACCTTGCCTAAGTCAAGAGTATTAATCTCGCCACGTATAGGATTAAATTATGATATTTTTGGAGATAAATCTTTAGTGGTTAGAGGTGGAAGCGGTATTTTTACCGGAAGAATTCCATTTGTATGGATTGTTGGTCAGGTAGGCGATGCAGGAATGGTACAAACAACACAAACTTATACAGGAACATCAGTTCCCGGTCCATTTAGTCCTGATATTAAAGCATATTATCCCACTACTCAACCCGCTGCAGGTACTATTGCGCCTCAAACATTTACAATTATTGATCCTGATTTTAAAATGCCACAATCATGGAAGTCAAGTTTAGCAGTTGATGCTCAGCTTCCATTTGGAATTAAAGGAACATTGGAAGGTATTTATAACAAGGATATAAACACTGCATTTTTTGTAAACAGGGGCTTAAAAGGCGGACAGAAAATGAATATTGCCGGTTATCCTGATAATCGCATTATTTATCCTGTTGCAACTATCGATAAATTTTATAATTTCAGAACTTCAGCCGGAGCAATCACAACTGCAAATCCTTTGCCAAGTGGCGCAAGTGGAATGTCGCCAATTGTTCTTGAAAACAGAAAAGGCGGTTATTACTATTCTGTAACAGCCAAACTCGAAAAATCTTTCGATAATGGATTGTATGCAATGTTTGCATATACAAAAAGCGAAGCTAAAAACCTCGTAGATGGCGCTGGCGATCAGGCTTCATCGGCATGGAATGGCAACCCGAACGTAAATGGTGCTAACAGCCCCGAACTAAGTTACGCAAGTTATGTTACTCCTGATAAAGTTATTGCAAATCTTTCTTACAAAATTGATTATTTAAAATCGATGGCAACTACACTTTCAGTTTTCTACGAAGGTGGTGCTCAGGGTAGATTCTCTTATGTTTATTCTTCCAATATTGTAAGAGATGGCGCCGGTTCGAATAATTTAATATATGTGCCAAAAGATGCTACAGAAATTACTTTTGTTGATCAAACAGTTAATGGAACTTTGTGGACTGCTAAACAACAAAGTGATGCATTTTTTGCTTATGTTGAACAAGATTCGTATTTGAAAACCCGCAAAGGAAAATATGCTGAAAGAAATGGCGCTATTTTACCATGGGTAAATAAAGTTGACTTAAAAGTTGCTCAGGAATTTTATGTGAAAGTTGCAGGCAAACGAAACACTATTCAGGTAAGTCTTGATTTATTGAATGTTGGTAATTTGCTTAACAGCAATTGGGGTAAAAACTATTTGTTTAATCAAAACAATATTCTTGTTCCGGCTAATAATTCAAGTGTTACTTATAACGGTACTACCAAGCCTACATTCAGATTGAATCCTTTCAATAATGAAATGTTAAGTAAAACTTTCAGGGATAATGTAAGCTTCGCTTCTACTTATGCAATGCAATTAGGAGTGAAATATATTTTCAATGAATAATTTGTAAGTGAATGATATTTAAAAGGATGCAAACTAAAAATTGCATCCTTTTTTTTTGTATAATCAAAGTTTGTATTATTAATTTTTTACAGGTATTGCATTGAGCTTGCTTAAAACTACCAAGTTTCTGATATAAAACTTTAAAAAAAATATTAGTAAACCAAGAACAGAAAAAATTAAATGAATTTCTTAAGTTTGAGTGTTAATTCTCAGAAGTCAGGAAAAAATGAACACAGTTCCATAAGCATCGGCGATTTTATTTATATTGAAACAACAGCCTAAATTTATTATAAATATATGAAATTTAATGGTTTAAAAAAATATAAACTGTAATAAAATCTGGTGGTAATTATAAATTTATCAGATTCTGCTCTTATTGAAATTAAACTACTTCACCAAATTAATTATTGAACCACAAAAGAAAACAAAAGATTCACAAAAGAAAGAAAACTCCCTTATTTAAGAATCAGTGTTGTCCGGTATAAAAAATATGAATGACTAAAATGAGATATCTCACTTCGTTCGAGATGACAATAAGCTAGTTATATTAACAAATTCAATACAAAATGCTGTCATTCAGAGCGGAGCGGAGAATCTAATTATTTTTTAACTGACAACAATGTTTAAGAACACAAAAAGAAAATTTTCAATATTGAAAATTAATTCTTTTGTTTCCTTTTGCTTCCTTTTGTGATTTAAATCTTCCTGTTTTTCTTTGATATTTATATCTAATAATAGGTCGTTATGAAAATATTATTGTGAACGCAAAGATGCGAAGATGTAAAGGACCAAAGGAAAACTATTAAGTTTTCCGCTTCGCGTCCTTTTTTAAGATTTACCCGACAGACCGCAAACAG
>CAYQWD010000264.1:0-4768 GCA_964420955.1 uncultured Paludibacter sp.
AGTAAAAAGTTGTTCACGGTAATTATCAAGATTAATACCTTCACGACTGAAAAGCATTTTCTTGCTCGATGCAATTCCTACAACTTTCAATTTCAAACTCTTTTGAGTCATGAGTTTGGGTTGCTGTTTTCTTATTTGTTCTAATAAGTTGCTTCCAACCGTGCCAATACCCACAACAAAAAGATTAAGAACCTGATATTCCGAAAGGAAAAAAGAATCGTGGATTACGTTGAGTGCCTTACGGAGTGATTTCCGGTCGGTAACAAAAGAAATGTTTGTTTCAGATGCTCCCTGTGCGCAGGCAATTACGTTGATACCGTTTTTTCCGAGTGTGCCGAAAAGTTTTCCGGCAATACCCGGTGTACGTTTCATATTATCGCCTACGATTGCAACGGTTGCCAAATCGTCCTCTGAAAATATATTATCAATTTCGCCACGTGCAATTTCAGGTGCAAACTCCTGCCGTAAAACTTTTACTGCCAGTTCGCTGTCGGCATTTCGTACTCCTATTGATGTTGTGTTTTCTGAAGATGCCTGTGAAACAAGGAAAACACTAATGCCATTCTTTGCCAAAACTCTGAATATCCGGTAATTAACGCCAATAACGCCTACCATGCCCAAACCCTGTATAGTTATGAGTGAAGTATCGTTAATCGATGAAATTCCCTTAATGGCTTTTGCGGGCTCTCCAGATTTTTCCTGCGAAATGTAGGTTCCAGGCGCTTTTGGATTGAAAGTGTTTTTAATAACTACAGGTATGTTTTTATGGAATACCGGAAAAATAGTTGGCGGATAAATAACCTTTGCACCAAAATTACATAATTCCATCGCTTCACTGAAACTTAACCGTTCTATTACATACGTTGTACTGATTATTCGTGGGTCGGCCGTCATAAATCCATCCACATCAGTCCATATTTCAAGCAATCGTGCATTAAGTGCAGCTGCAAGTATCGCTGCAGTATAGTCAGAACCGCCACGTCCGAGATTTGTAACAAAATTTGTGTTACTGTCCGAAGCAATAAAACCTCCGCAAACGCTAATTTTTGGAAGATTTTTAAACGCTTGATGAATCAGTTCATTTGTTTTTGCAAAGTCAACATTATGTTTGTCGAACTGGTTGACTGTTTTTATAAATTTCTTTGAATCGAAATGAACGGCATCGCTTATCGTATTTGCTATAATTATTGATGAAATTGTTTCACCATAACCCACAATTGTGTCGATAATTTTCGGCGAGCTGTCTCTTATCAGATATATTCCACGCAAAATATTTGCAAGGTCGTTAAATTCTGCTTTTACAGTTTCTGTTACAGCTTCAATCTTCGATTCTTCCACTACAGTGTTAATCATATCAATATGCCGCGTAAGCATAGTGCGATACTCTTCTATGTAGTTTTCGTTGCCCTGCGAAGCAAGGTTTGATACTTTATAGAGTTGATCTGTTATGCCTGAGAGCGCTGATACAACAACGATAACAGGTTCGCTTTCCGACTCTACAATTTTTTTTACGCTTTGTATTGCATCGATTGTACCGACAGAAGTGCCGCCGAATTTCAGTACTTTCATTTCAATAAATGAATTTTTGTAAATTGTTTGCTGCAAAATTAACCATTTTGAGCGATATATTTACTGCCGATTCCGATTTTAGTAAAAAGAGTTGGAATTTTCGGAAAAATGCCTTACTTTTGCACCGCATTTTAAAATTTGCAGGGTCTCGTAGCTCAGTTGGATAGAGCAACAGCCTTCTAAGCTGTGGGTCATGGGTTCGAATCCCGTCGGGATCACAAAATTAACAGACACTTTTGCATTTACATGTGAAAGTGTTTTTTATTTTATCAGAATCTGTTGAGTCTAATCCGGAAAGTCATTTATAAGGAATTTGAAAAATCGCTCTTTGCGGCTTGCGTGAATTTGTTATATATTTCAATTTTCTGAGCAAATGCATATATTTTAAAAGAATGAAAGATTTATACATGATAATCCACTTTTCTGCTTTTTTCTGACTTTGCTCCATGCAAATAAAATGATATTTTTACCCGAAATATCCGGAATCATTTTTCAAATTTCAAATAGTTTACATTAAGTATTACACAAACATTAATTATTGTTGTCTAAAATCAGATCGTTGAAAATAGTAAATGGTAAATTGTCAAATAGTAAATATATAAATAATCGGAGTTTATGAAAAAAGTTATTGCATTATTTTCAGTTTTAAGTGTCGCGTTAACAGCATTTAGCCAATCTGAATTATTGAAAAGCCCTGATAACAGACTTACTGTGTCAGTTACCATTGAGCAGGGAAAACCCGCTTATTCTGTAAGTTACGATGGACTGCAGATGCTCGAAGCTTCACAGCTCGGTTTAATTACATCAGCCGGAAATTTTGCATCCGGCATGAAATTAGTTTCATCAGCGGATAATAAAATTGACAAACAGTATTCTCAGTCAAAAATCAAGAAATCGACGGTACACTATGTTGCAAACGAGCGAATTTATGCATTTGAAAATGAAAAGAAACAAAAACTTGATATTATTTTCAGAGTTAGCAACAACGATATTGCAATCCGTTACTACATTCACCGTGCTGGAAATCCTGCAAATTGCATAATAGAAAAGGAACTTACCGAATTTAATCTTCCTGACAAAGCCACTGCTTTTCTTACGCCGCAAGCTACGCCAATGATAGGGTGGGAACGCACCAAACCAAGTTACGAGGAAGATTATATTGTAGATGCTCCGCTTGGTACACCTTCGCAATATGGTGTGGGTTTTACTTTTCCTTGCCTGTTCCGTATCGGTTCCGATGGTTGGGTGTTGGTGTCGGAAACCGGTGTTACAAGCGCTTTTTGTGGTTCAAAGTTGAGCGAAGGTACAAAGAATGGAATTTATACAATAGCTTATCCTGAACCGGGAGAGAATAACGGAATCGGAAATCATTTGCCTGCAATTTCGTTGCCTGGATTTACGCCATGGCGAACAATTACAGTTGGAAATTCGCTGAAACCGATTGTAGAAACTACCATACCTTTTGATGTGGTGGAGCCATTGTATGAACCATCGCGCGATTACCGTTTTGGCCGTTCAACTTGGAGCTGGATTATGTGGCAAGATAACAGTATCAATTATAACGATCAGGTAAAATATATCGATCTTGCCGCTGCCATGGGCTGGGAATATGTGTTGATTGATGGTTTGTGGGATAAAAATCCGACTATCGGTTACGAACGTATGCCCGAACTTGTGAAATATGCGCAATCCAAAGGCATTGATGTTTTTATCTGGTACAACTCTAACGGTTACTGGAACAATGCTCCGCAGGGACCAAAAAACCGTATGCATAATGCCATAGTACGTAAAAAGGAAATGAAATGGCTGCAAAGTATGGGTGTGAAAGGCTTAAAGGTCGATTTCTTTGGCGGCGATAAACAGGAAACCATGAAATTGTACGAAGATATTCTCTCCGATGCCAACGATTATGGTTTGATGATTATTTTCCACGGATGTACTTTACCGCGTGGCTGGGAGCGAATGTATCCAAATTTTGTTGGAAGCGAAGCGGTATTGGCTTCTGAAAATCTTATTTTTAACCAGCGAAATAATGATATGGAAGCTTTTAACGCTTGTTTGCATCCTTTTATCCGAAATACAGTTGGCAGTATGGAATTCGGTCCCGTTTTGCTGAACAAAAGACACAATCGGAATAACGATGGCGGACATACACGCCGAACTTCGGACGTTTTTCAGCTTGTTTCAGCTGTGTTGTTTCAGAATGCAGTACAGATGTTTGCCCTTGCGCCAAACAATCTGACCGATGCTCCTGCTTTTGCCATCGACTTTATGAAAAACGTGCCAACTACCTGGGACGAAACTGTGTTTATCGATGGTTATCCGGGGAAATTTGTAATTATGGCACGCCGTAATGCAGGAAAATGGTTTCTGGTTGGCGCTAATGCTCAGAAAGAAGTTCTGAACCTTAAAATCCAATTCCCTGAATTTGCCGGAAAAACCGTTACACGTTATGCCGATGATAAGAAATTCGTTTCGTTTAAGGATAATATCAAAGTGAAGAAAAACGGCGAAATTCAAATTGTAATTCAACCCAATGGAGGAATAATTCTGACGGAATGATATTTTTTTTAAAAAAAAAGCCTGCTGATGTATTCAACAGGCTTTTTAAATAGCTAATACAATTTAAATTATGTTTTCAAGTTTGAAAGATACGTTGAAAAAACTTCGATGTTTTCAAGTTTGAAAGATACGTTGATAAATCTTCGATGTTTTCAAGTTTTAGTCCGATATTTGCTTCACAGCTTCCACAAGTCTGATAAATTCACGGCGATAACCGTTATTATCATTTCCTAAACCAGTACGGGCAAGTTCAGCAACTTTACTGTATGTTGCATTTCCTTTGAAATCCGATTTCCGAAGCAGTTGTCCGAACATTGCCACTGCCATAGTAAAATTCATATCTTCGGTTGACTTGCCGTCGAATGCGCTTAAGAGCAACGGAACTTCCATTTTTACGCTTTTATCGGAATCGGGTTGTTTGTAACGGAGTTTTACATTCAACATTTCATTGTTAAATGCTTCCTTGTTCGAAACAGGTTGCGGATTTTTTTCTTTCTGATATTTCAGAACATTTCATCTTTGATGCGAATAATACCGATAATTTAACTAATATAATCTGGTCCAATGACAATTGAAAGGCCTATACCAATTTATATTCTCAAAGCAACCTTTATACTTTGGAACAAGACGAGATTTG
>CAYQWD010000265.1:0-4732 GCA_964420955.1 uncultured Paludibacter sp.
TCAACCATCTTCCAATCCATTTCTTACACCCATTTTACTGAACTTATAAAAATTGACGACAGCACCAAAAGGCGTTTTTACGAATTGCTGATTTTGAAAACGCAACCAAGCGTAAAAGAGCTAAAACGTCAAATTGAAACGCTAACTTTTGAGCGTGTTGGTTTGTCGGGAAATCACAAAAATTCGTTTGACGAGGTTGCAAAAAAAATACAACCACAACAAGCAACGGATTTAGTAAAGTCGCATTATTTCTTTGAGTTTTTAAATGTCGGGCAACCGCATTTAATTGAAGAAAATGAATTGGAACAAGCCCTTGTTTCGCATTTGCAACAATTCATTACGGAACTTGGAAACGGCTTTATTTTTGAAGCACGACAAAAGCGAATTTTAATCGGCGATGAATATTATTTCATTGATTTAGTTTTCTATCATCGTATTCTGAAATGCCACGTTTTAGTGGAACTAAAAACAGAAATTGCCAAACACGAACACATCGGACAACTGAAATCGTATTTGCAGTACTACAAGAAAAACGTGCAAGAAGAAAACGACAATCCGCCAGTTGGAATTTTACTTGTTACCAACCAAAACAAGACATTGGTAGAATATGCTATTGCAGACAGCGACGTAGATATATTCGTAAGCAAATACCAACTGCAACTGCCCGACAAAGCGAAATTAGAAGCATTTATAAACAACGAATTGAAAAATACGAAAAAGAAAAAAAACCTGCCCATAACAAGGTGTTGCCAAAAAACGGGCTGAACAGCTTCGATTGGACATTTGTGTAAGGTTCAACATTTGTAATTCTATTGAACTTTTGTGCTGTAAATCCGCCACTACGGCAAGCCGCAAAACGTTGGCAGCAAGTGTAGAGAAAATACCAAAATATGGAATATTTCAGAGATCCGAAAAATCAAATCTATGCTGACCTAGCCTATAGGTTAAGAAAAATTGTTACACACTCTGAATGAAAATTTTATATCTTTGCAGCCGTCGGATGAAGTGGAAACAGGCTCTGCTGGGGAGCAACCTGCGAGTAATAGCCTGACTGACTGGAATGGTCGAGGGGCGTAAAAAAACCCTCTTACCCTTTGACTATTCCTGGCATGTATGACTTAAAAAACCCAATTATGAATCATTAAAAATATGCCCGACTGTCAGATGAAGTCTTAGCTAATACATGAAACTTCATTGGACATTTACCTGTCAGTTTTCCCAAACCCTACTTCCGGAAAATTGAACTTGCATGTGCAAAATTTTCATTTTGAAAATCTCACATACATTCTTTCTAATTTGCAAGGAAAATTGCTTAAGAAAAAGCAAATTACAAGTGAACAAACAGTTATTGACCTATATGGAGCACCATCCGGTATTTATTTTATCAAAATTATTTTTAAAGGCAAAACAATTCATTCATCTTAAATTATTAAAACTAACAATCATGAAAAAAAACACATTCGATTTTGGCAGCAATTTTAATAGTTGCAAGTTCATTTGCTCGGGCGCCGTATAAAATGAGTTATCAGGCAGTTATCCGAAATAGCAGCAACATGCTAATAACTAATAAGCAGATAGGAATGAAAATAAGCATACTGCAAAGTTCGGCAAGTGGAACAGAAGTTTACACCGAAACGCAAACGCCAAGTACTAATATTAATGGGTTGGTTAGCATTGAAATTGGGGAAAAAGCAGCATTTAGCACAATAGATTGGGCATACGGACCTTATTTCATTAAAACCGAAATAGACCCAACTGGTGGCACAAATTATACCATTGAAGACACAAGTCAATTATTAAGTGTGCCTTTTGCCTTGCATGCAAAAACGGTTGAAACACTCACAGAAACCGATCCTTTTTTTTCAGTAAGTCCAGCTTACAGAATCACTAATAGCAATATCAACGACTGGAAAATGGCAACTGGATGGGGTAATCATGCTTTAGCAAATTATGCTACAGGCAACCATACACATACACAATTACACGACAAAAATCACACAATGACTTCAACTTCCGACCATTCTGCAACTCCATGGAGACTGTTTTATTCTAATGCCAGCGGACAGGTAACCGAAATGGCTTTAGGCGCTAGCGGACAGGTTTTAAAATCAAATGGTGTAGCATCTGCCCCAAGCTGGCAAACTGATAACAACTCCGGCGGTACGATTACAGGCACAGGGGTAACTAATAGGCTTGCTTTTGGGGACGGAACATCCACTTTATCATCCAAGGGAAACTTAAAATGGGATAATACTAACAATAAGTTGGGTATAGGGGCAACTTCCCCAGTTGAACATTTACATGTTAGCTCGGGAAACTATCTTGTAACCGGTGTTTTAGATGGCAGCCCTTTACTTACGGTTTTGGGCTTGGGAACCAAAATGTTTTTTTATCCAAGAAAAGCTGCTTTCAGGGCAGGGCAGGTAGAAACTTCTGAATGGAACGATGATAAAATAGGAATTCATTCTGTAGCAATGGGATTCAATACAATTGCCAGCGGCGAACGTTCTACTGCTTTTGGATTTAATACTTTTGCAACTGGTCTCAGTTCAACAGCGTTGGGTACATTTACAATGGCGAGTGGGAGTCATTCCACCACAATGGGGTATCAAACAGTTGCCAGTGGTCCTAGTTCTATTGCTATGGGCAATGGTTCAGAAGCAAGCCACGCTATATCTACCGCAATTGGGTACAGTTCAACAGCCAGTGGATTTGCATCAATAGCAATGGGCTAAAGGGCAAAAGCCGTTGGTGGTAATTCATTTGCTATACACTTAGGCTCAGATTTCTCAGCACCGGAAGTAGGAAACAGTACTTTTCAAATTTCAGGGGCATCTTATATAGGAGGAAATAGAGCATGGGGAAGTTTCAGCGATAAAAGATTAAAAAAGGGCATAGAGCAACTTCGCCCTGAAGACAACCTTGCCAAGCTATTACAGCTTAATGGGGTTAGGTTTAAATGGAAGGATAATGACAATACTCTTAATCTTGGGTTTCTTGCACAAGAAGTTTTGCCTATCGGACCCGAATCCGTACGCTACGATGAGCCCAATAATATCTATTCAATAGAATACACCTCTTTAATTCCAGTACTTGTGGAAGGAATAAAGGAGCAACAAAAAATCATTGAAGCCCAGCAAAAACAGATTGATGAATTAAAGGAGTTTGTTAATCGGCATTTTAAAAAATAAGAAATCCACAAACAATGCGTTTACAGTTAGGGCTTCCTAATCTTGACACTTTTATAATTTGTGTTCGAAATAAATGGAAAACACCGGATTACGTTGGGTAATAAAGTGTATATGCCATAAGGGTTTCAGTGGGCATTCAAGCGTTGTAGCCCGGTCAAACTTTTGTGTCGTTGGGATAGAAACTACTCAGCAATCCATTACGGCACATACTACCCAACCATTTCTAATCATGTATAAAAAAACCGGTGCAATAATTAATACTTTAAAACGCGTTGATTTTGTAATCAAATGAAACAAATAATGGATAGAATATGAAGGATAATGTTAAATCGAAAAACGGTATTATTCCAGTGAATTCCACCCCTGTGCTTTCAGCGTTATTTCTTCACCTTCGCGACCAACAAGGAAGAGTCCTTTTTCGGGAGTTGTGATATGACCAACTATGCCAATGCCCTCCATGGTAACAATTTTTTCGTAATCGTCCATCGAAACCGTGAAAACAAGTTCATAATCTTCGCCACCGTTCAGCGCACAGGTAACAATATTCATATTTAATTCTTCAGCCATAACCACAGCCTGATAACATACTGGAATTTTATCTTCGTAAATTCTGCATCCCGTGTTACTTTGAGTACAAATATGAATCAATTCCGATGATAGTCCGTCAGAAATATCCATCATGGCAGTGGGAATAATACCTTTTTCGGCAAGCATTTTCACAATATCTTTCCTTGCTTCGGGTTTCAGTTGGCGCTGAAGTATGTAGTCTTTACCTTCAAAATCAGGTTGGGAATAATTATCTGTATCGAAAACCATTTTTTCGCGTTCGAGCAGTTGTAACCCCAAATATGCCGAGCCTATATCGCCGCTGACACAAATCAGGTCGTTGATAAACTATTCTACCTTCTTCGCCTTCGCCGATGCAAGTTATGCTAATGGTCAAACCTGTTAGCGAAGCCGAAGTATCGCCACCAACCAAATCAACGCCATAATTTTTACAGGCAAGCTGAATTCCTGCATATAATTCCTCCAAATCTTCCACCGAAAAGCGTTTTGAAATTCCAAGAGAAACCGTAATTTGCCTGGGCTGACCATTCATTGCATAAATATCGGAGAAATTTACCACTGCCGATTTGTAGCCCAGATGTTTCAGCGGCACATAAGTTAAATCGAAGTGAATACCTTCAAGCAGCAAATCGGTGGTAACAAGAACTTTTTTATTCCCATAATCGAGCACCGCAGCATCGTCGCCAACGCCTTTAATGCTCGAAGCATTTTGAAGTTTAATTTTTTCGGTCAAATGTTTTATCAGACCAAACTCGCCGTATTTTGATATTTCTGTTCGTTGCATCTAATTATTTCAGGTTTCGTGTTTAGGATTCTTTGCTCTTTGTTCTTTGTTCTTTGTTCTTTGCTCTTTGTTCTTTTTGAATTTTTTGTGTCTTTGTGTTGAAAAAGCAAATTCCGGCACCCCTCTCAGGAAGGGGCTGGGGAGGCTTTCTTTTTGTCTTTACACTCTGTTTTATATATGGAAATGATTA
>CAYQWD010000266.1:0-4727 GCA_964420955.1 uncultured Paludibacter sp.
TACAAAATTTATTTTGTTTTTACGGATTTTTCTGTTCAGGCTCAAAACTCCGCGCAGATAATGCAGGTAAAAGTATAACTGATAAATAAATGCAAGAAGTAAAACACAGAAAACCACTAATTCGGCAACTGATAATTCGAATCCGTAAAATTTCATCGTAAAAATCTATTATTCAATCGTTTAAATTATATATTCCGGTTTGTAAAACTTGCATGCAAAGTTAATAATATTTTTGATTGATTTTTACGCTTTTAGCTTTATTCCATAAGGTGGGTAAATCCGTAATTTATGCCATCGAAAAGTCCTTTATCTGTAAGTTTAAGTTCGGGTATTACTAATAATGACATAAAAGCTACAGTCATAAAAGGAGCGTGCAAACCTGAACCAAACTCCTTAGCTTTGGCATCGACTATTTCGTAGTTTTTAGCAACTGATAAACCATCGTCAGCCGACATCAATCCGCCAACCGGAAGAGGAAGTATATAAGTTTCATTTTCACTGCAAACCAAAATGCCTCCTTTACTATCGATAATTTGGTTGATTGCTGATACAATTTCCTCATCGGAAGTGCCTACAGCTACAATATTATGACTGTCGTGCGAAACTGTGGAAGCTATAGCTCCTTTCTTTAAACCAATATTTTTTATAAAACCGATGGATGGTTTTGAGTTTTCGTAGCGATTGTAAACAACGAGTTTCAAAATATCATTTTCGATATCAGAAACCACATTGCCGTTTTCAACTTTTGGTTCAAATGTACCGGCATGTGTAAAAAGCTGTCCATCGCTTACTACAATTACTTTTAATTTTTCGCCACGCGGTTTTACGCTGATATCTTTAACATTCAGTTTCGAGGCATTAAACTGATTAATCAAATGGTGCTGAGGTTGAAAATCGAGCAGGGAATTTCCATTTTCGGCGACTTTTAAACCTTTAATATAGCTTTGAAGAACGTTAAAATCGCCGAGATTATCAACTACAACAAAATCAGCATCGTCGCCGGTCTGTAATAATCCAACATTTAAGCCATAATGTTTCACGGGATTAAAACTTGCCGAACGTAAAACATCGAACAAGTCATATCCTTTTTGAATAGCTTTTTTTACTAATTGATTGATGTGCCCGTTGCGAATTAAATCATCAGGATGTTTATCATCGGTACAAAACATTATTCTTTCAGCAAAATTCTCCATCAAAGGTATCAATGCATCGAAATTTTTGGCAGCGCTTCCTTCACGAATCAGAATATGCATTCCAAGTTCAATTTTTTCGAGCGCTTCATCGGGTGTCATACATTCGTGATCGGTGCTGATGCCCGCTTTTGCATACTTTTTTAAACTTTCACCGGATAAATTAGGCGCATGTCCGTCAATCGGTTTTCCGCTTGTTTGCGCTGTACGCAGTTTTTTTTGTACTTCATCGTTTCCCTGCACAACGCCTTCATAATCCATCATTTCGGCAAGAAAATAAATATCTTCTCTTTTTAGAAGCTCGTTTATATCTTCGGAATTTATTACAGCTCCCGAAGTATCAATGTCGGTTGCAGGCACACACGATGGTGCTCCGAAGAAAAACTTCATGGGCGATTGCTTTCCGTTTTCAATCATGAAATCGATGCCTGAAATGCCACAAACATTGGCAATTTCGTGAGGATCGCACACGCAAGCTACAGTGCCGTGAACCGATGCATGACGGGCAAATTCTGTTGGCAACAACATCGAACTTTCAATATGAATATGTGCATCTACAAAGCCCGGTATAATAAAAACTGTATTGTTCACAGGTTTTTCTTCAATCGATATAATTTTTTCGCCATCAATTGTTAGTTCACCACTAAAAATGCGGCGTGAAACTACATCTACAATATTTCCTGCAATTATTTTTTTCATAACTAATCGAAATTAAGATAGGGTTCGGTTTTCTTTAACTGCTCCGGGGTAAACTCTTCAAGTTGCTTGAGTTCATCGATATTTTTAAGTTTCACTCTTCGCCGTCGTAATTCGTAAATGGCTTTTGCCTGATAGAAGTTCAGATAAGGATGCGAGCGTAAACGTTCGGCGCTGGCTTTGTTTACATCGATTTTTGTTACTGAAACTGAACCTACAGTAAGGTTGTTTTTAATTTTTTCAAAATTTTCAGGTGTCATTCCATACACTTCGAGCACTTGACTTATATCGTAATAACCACCCAGCAAAGTTCTGTATTTTACAATTCCATTGGCATATCTTCGTCCAATTCCTTTTACTTTCATCAATTCTGTAGTGTCCGCAGAATTTATATCAACAATAATTGCAGGTTGAATTTCAGCTTTTTGCACATCCGGTTTAACCGTATCAACACTTATTTCTTTAGGTTTTTCGGTGTTGCTATTTATGTATGGTTTAAGTTCTGCATATTTTTCGGGAGTTAATCCCCAAATTTTAGCAAAATCTTCTGCTGATTTGAATTTGCCTCCTTTGTTTCTGAAACGCAAAATATTCTTGATAACATAAGGTTTTATACCAAGTTTTGTAAAAGTAACCGAATCGGCAGTATTTGGATTAAAGGTGAAAAGTGAATAATTTTGATTTTCGAATGAAGACTTTCTATCGGCAAATTTTTTATAGTATTCCTCGTTTTGCTTTAATTTTCTGATACTGTCTGCTGATTTCAGATTTTTCATAAATTCCTCAGCTTGCGCCAAAAATTTTGCTGCATTCTCTTCAGATTCTTTTACAGGAATACGATTCAATATGTAGCTTGCAGTAATACTGATAATTATCAGCGCAAGTAATGTAATTATTGCAGCGCGCTGTCCTTTTGAGAAATAGAAAAAATCTTTCAGCATATTGATTTAGATCAAAGAACAAAGATTAAGGAGCAAAGACTATGATGTGTTAATTTAAAAATACTATGCAGCAATGATTTAAAATTAAATTAATGCTTCATATTCAGATTTAAATAATAATAGTAACTGAATTGAAGGTTTGATATGACGGAAAATTGCCAATTTCCTAATTTCTTATTTTCCCAATTATTTTCTCATGCTTCATAATCAACAGCTGCACGCGCTGTGCGAACTGCAACTATGTAAGCTCCTACTCTTTTGTGTTCCGAATGCTGAATATAAGTATTTAAATCGTCCATCGAATCAAACTCGGAATACAACGAAATGTCGTAATTAGATTCATCAGCTTCGGGCAAATTTATCCCCACTTCAATTTTTCTGATTTGTGGAATCAGATTTATTAAATTTTCCAGTTCCTGTTTGATTATAACGGCATTTTCAGCTTTCGTTTTGCCTTCGGCCATGTCGGCAAGTTTAAAAAAAACAATGTGTTTAATCATCTTATTTATTTACAATTTAAAATTTACAATTTACAAGTTTTTCTGTCTTATATTAATAACTAGTACATGACAAAAGAATAGAACGCATATTAACAGGGATTTAGCGGATTAAGGCTGATGTGATACATTAAAAACGGATTCTATATGTATTAAATCTTGCAAGCAAGTGTTGTAAAGTGGAAAAAAATCCAAATTATGATTTACCCGACAGACCGCAAATAGCGGTCGTTCGGAATCCCAGACCAAATGGATTAAATCTTGCAAGCAAGATTGGATTAAGATAAGTAACTGAAATCATCTCGCCAAAGGCGAGATTAAAATCCGTTTAATCAGCGCAAATCAGCGTTCTATTTTCTTCAAAATCATATATATAGAAATTATTGTCATGTACTTAACAACAAAAATTAAAAAAAATCTGCCCGAATAACAATTTCAGAGCAGATTTTTTTTAAAAGTTAAATGGATTTTTAGCGAACTATTAATTTTTGCTTATTAATAAATTCGTTTGACGATAATTGAACAATATACATACCATTTGGCAGTTCAAGATTAAATTCGAATTTTGAATTTCCACTTTCAAATTGCCTTGTAATATCTCTGATGGTTTTTCCCTGCATATCGAAAATAGTAAAAGTAACAGAGGCACTTTTGTTGAGTATGAATTCAGCAATAACATTACCATTATTTCTATAAACTTTGTAAGCATTTTCTATTATAGAATTATTCAAACCTGCAACAATATCCGTAACATCGTACATTTCCCAATTATCAATATATCCTACGGTGGCTGTTTGTGTTTCACAGCTATTGAAGTACATTAATGGATTATTAACAGTGCTTCCAGTTTTAAAATTGAAAACCAGAGGCAACCACTCGCCTGCTGCTGTCGATATGGTTTGTGTAACCAAAGCATCAGCAACCCTATCTAAACCGATTTTAATTTCTCCTGTACCGTTTGTACTTATCATAGCTTTTATCCTGTAGGTTTTATTTGGTTCTATTTTCCCGCTCAGTAAATAATCAAGTGAACCTCCGCATCTGCCTGAAACCTTAATGCTTCTTGAACCACAATAAACATACGAAGTTTCTATGCTTCGTGCGCCCCAACCAGTAAAGTTTGCTAAAATACTACAATAAGGATCAGTTATCAGGTTCGTTCTGTCAGAATACAATGGAGTATAGCAACCTATATTGGAAGCTGATTTCACGGGAATCGAAGTTATAGTACTTCCACTTGTAAAAATGATATTTCCATCAACAAATGTGGTTCCATCATAAGAAACGGTCACAGTTTCGTTAGTAGGATTTACAGGTAGCGTCATTGGATTTACAGTAATCCCTTCAGGAGCCGAAACAGTAATAGCCTGACTAAGATTTCCACCATTTACTACCATTGATTC
>CAYQWD010000267.1:0-4725 GCA_964420955.1 uncultured Paludibacter sp.
ATATTGTATTTCCCATTTTTCAAATCATCTTTATGAAAGTTTTTAGAATAAATTTTAAATAATTATCGATATAAATAGTATTTCGATGATAGTTTTCGAAACTCTTCCACATCTTTATACCAGTAAGTTTTTATATCTTTAAACTGATAATTTTCAGAAAATCCTTGGCGAATCATATTAGTACCACTCACTTTATCAAACATGCCAAATCGATCTGGGGAAGCATTCGTAAAAATTGCTTTTTCAGGATAAAGTTTATACAATTCCTGAATTATATAGAACTGAATATCGGATATTGAAACTTTTTTGTAATTGATAATATGCATTTGTACACCTTGACAATTTTCGTCTTTGTGAACCGAGTAAAATGGTTTGAAGTGTACCGGGCGAAATACAATACCCGGAATGCGAATTGCATTAAGGTTTGAAGAGAGTTTTTCTGCATTAATCCATGGGGCGCCAACTATTTGGAAAGGGAGAGTATACCCTACACCTACCGAAACGTAGTAAAGTTCGCCCAGAATACCTGTAGCCGGATAAAAATATGAACTGTGTTTGTGCGGAATATGCGGTGAGGCAATTACCCATTCGAGGCCAGTTTTTTCCCAGTTCATACTGCGTTTCCAACCTTTCATTCTGATTACAGTAAGTCTGCATTGGTTTGAAAGCATTTTTTCCTCATTGAGCATAAGCGCTAATTCGCCACATGTAAGTCCGTAAATATAAGGAATTTTGAACTGGCTTACAAACGAAACAAAAGGTGTTTCTGTTAAATTTCCTTCAATTTTCAAACCACCCAATGGATTTGGACGATCGAGGACAACGAAATCTATGTTATTTTCGGCAGCAGCTTCCATGGCAAGTCCCATAGTGCTGATATATGTATAAGAGCGGCATCCCACATCTTGAATATCGTATACAAGCACATCTATGTCTTTCAACATTTCGGGAGTAGGTTTTCGTGTTTTTCCATAGAGGGAGTAAACAGGAATTCCGGTTTTTGAATCTGTAAAATTATCAACTTTATCGCCTGCATAAACATCGCCACGCACACCATGTTCAGGCCCGAATAAGGCTACAAGATTTACATTTACTGCTTCATGTAAAATGTCGATTGTAGGTTTCAGATTACTGTCAACTCCAGTGGGATTTGTTATTAATCCGACACGTTTTCCCTCTAAAATTTTAAAATTTTGTGAACGAAGTACTTCTATACCCGTATTTACTTTGCTGTACAAACTGACAACCGACATTACCAGCGTCAGAAATAATAAAATTGCTCTCATAAATTTGTTTTTTTATTTGAAAACAAAGATAATGATTATTGATAAAAGCTGTATTTTTATTCAATACTTTCATGCGAAGTTTTAAACAGATAAACATAAAACGGATAGAATTGATACAAATTTTTGTGCTTGTAGATTCGTAAATTAACGGGCAGAAAGTCATAAGTGTCAAAAAAAAAAATGGAGATTTCAAGAAAAATGCTGCTTCGGTTGAAGCAGCATTTTTTTCAATTCACGCCTTCCGATGTCATAACCACACGTTTAATTGTCCCGTTACGATTATGAATAAGTCTGTCGATACATACTGATCGGCGGAAACTTCCACCATTCACATCAGCCCCGCCGTTGTGGTAAATGAAGTACCATTTTCCTTTAAATTTTACTATTGATTGATGATTTGTGTTTGAATTGCCAGCAATTTCATTTAAAATGCCTTTGTATTCCCAAGGTCCTGTAATTTTCCTGCTCATGGCATACACAATTTTTTCAGGAAATTCCGAAGCATAGGAAAGGTAATACCAATCTTTGTGTTTGTGAATCCAAGGTGCTTCTGTAAAGCGAGGTAAACCTTCAACGGGTACAATTGGTCCTATTGTATCTATCATGTTTTCCTTCAGTTTAATGTAGTAACATTGAGTGTTTCCCCAATACATATACGCCTGTCCATCATCGTCGATAAACACTGTAGGATCAATATCTTCCCAACTTATTTTTGTGAATTGTGTTGTTAAATCGTTGGTGATGATAGCCGAACCACGAGCATCTTTGTAAGGTCCTTCGGGGCGGTCTGAAACTGCAACCCCGATAGCTTTGCCATGAATAGTTTTGTGTGTAACTGTAACGTACCAGTAAAATTTTCCGTTTCGCTCAATAACCTGCGAAGCCCAAGCATCGCCCGATGCCCACTCGAAATCCTTTGCTCGTAAAGGAATAGGATGTTCAGTCCATGTTTTCAAATCTTCAGTGGAAAAAACCAGCCAGTTGTGCATTACATAACGGTTTTCAGGTGGTTTGCAACCATCCTGACCTGCAAAAATATACAATCGGTTGTTGTGTACCAAACCGGCAGGATCGGCTGTGTATTTATGACGAAAAACGGGATTCCCGTGTGATTGGAAAATGGTATCGTTAGCATTTTGATTGCTGTAAGCAACCGACCAGCAAAATAATATGAAACAAAAAAAGGGGATTAATTTCATGTGAATTTATTTTAAATGTTTGAGCTGCTAAAATACAATATCTACTTCACATTCCGGTTTAAATAAATGCAAAGTTGGTGAAATATCTTCCATCTTTCGTGCAATTTTTCAATTAAAAATGTTAATTTTGGGTATTGAAAAAAAATGTTGTAAATATTATTAAATCATTGATTTAATGCGTTTGAAAGAAAAAGGATTATTGGTTTTACTGTTTTTGTTTGCATATTTTTTTGTTTTTTCTCAGAACTACAACAGGGTTACATTTAAACAAATAAAATCTGAAGGTAAAATATGGGGAATTGATCTTTCACATCATCAGGGTGATATAAACTGGAACAAACTTATTACCGAGAAGCCGTATTTTATTTTCCTGAAATCTACAGAAGGTGCAACACACCACGATAGAAAATACCGTGAATATTACAAAAATGCCCGAAAACACGGAATTATCGTTGGTACGTATCATTTTTTATCATACCGAAGCAGCGGAAAGGCGCAGGCTAAACATTTTTTGAAAATTGCACGTTTAAATAAGGGTGATTTACCTCCGGTACTCGATGCTGAATTTCGTAAAAACATGCCTGATAACGAAAAGGTAACAAAAAAAATAAAAGATTTCCTTGATACAGTTATCAAAACAACAGGTTGCAAACCGATTATCTACTGCGATTATGACTTTTATGTTAAGTATATAAAAGGAAAACTTAATCAGAATTATTCACTTTGGATTTGCGATTATCGTCATCGACCGCATGGAAAATGGCTGTTTTGGCAAACAACTGATCGTTTTAAAATTGCAGGAATCAATGGTAGAGTTGATTTTAATCTTTTTAATGGAAATAAAGAAAAACTTAAAAACATTTTAATCAAATAAATTTTGAAAATGAAAAAAAGATATTTTCTGGTTTTGCTGTTTTTTTTACAATTCATTTTGATACCGGCACAAAAAATGGCAAGTTACGATGCAGCGCTTGCCGATACCCTTGGAGCTGATGAGTATGGAATGAGAAATTATGTTTTAGTGATATTGAAAACCGGAACAAACGATGTTACCGATAAGAATCTTCGTTCTGAATATTTTAAAACTCATTTTGCTAATATCAGAAAATTATCGGAAAATGGAAAATTAATTTTTGCAGGTCCGCTGGGGAAAAACGAAAATCAATATCGAGGGATTTTTATTATGAATGTCAGTAATCTTGATGAGATAAATAATCTGTTACTGCCAGATTTAACAATTAAGGAAAAGATTTTTGAAGTTGAAATGTACAGTTTGTATGGGTCTGCTGCGCTGCCAATGTATTTACCATATCATTACAAAATTGAAAAAACCAAAATGCAATAACTTTTTTACATAAATAAACAAATAACAATGAAAGCGTTAGTAAAATTACATCCTGAAAAAGGTATATGGATGGAAGAAATTCCATTACCTCATGTTGGGATTAACGATGTGTTAATAAAAATAAAAAAAACATCCATTTGTGGCACAGATTTACATATTTACAAATGGGATGAATGGTCGCAGCGAACCATTAAAACTCCAATGACCATAGGGCACGAATATGTAGGAGAAATTGTTGAAAAAGGTCGTGGCGTTCGAAATATTCATATCGGCGACCGTGTAACAGGTGAAGGGCATATTGCATGCGGTCATTGTAGAAATTGCCGGCGTGGAAAGTTGCATGTTTGCGAAAATACAATAGGAATTGGTGTAAACCGCGATGGCGCTTTTGCCGAATATCTTTCGTTACCGGCGCAGAATGTTGTAAAACTTGATAAGTGTATTTCTGATGAAATGGCTTCGATTATGGATCCGTTTGGTAATGCCACCCATACTGCGCTTTCTTTTCCGCTCATTGGCGAAGATGTGTTAATAACCGGAGCCGGATTAATCGGAACAATGGCTACTGCTATTTGTCGTTTTGCCGGAGCACGTAACATTGTAGTAAGCGATTTAAGCGATTACCGACTTGATATTGCAAAAAAAATGGGAGCTACCCTCACTGTAAATCCAACGAAAGGCGAAACCATTGAAAATGCAATGAAGCAATTGCACATGGTCGGTTTTGATATTGGACTCGAAATGTCAGGTTCGCCAGCAGCATTTAACAATATGGTTGTAAATATGTATAATGGTTCAAAAATAGCAATGCTTGGAATATTACCTAACTCAACCGGTGTGCAATGGGATAAAATAATTTTTAAAGCACTTACTTTGAAAGGTATTTATGGTCGCG
>CAYQWD010000268.1:0-4707 GCA_964420955.1 uncultured Paludibacter sp.
CATTTTTTTAATTTTTTATAATCGTAAATGGGCTTTTTAAGGCTCGACTAAATAACTATCAATTTCCATAAAAAAATTGGCAGGAAAAGTTATAATTCATAATAAATCAGGCAACAATTTTACCACAAATTCGCTCCCGTCCCGAACTCTTCACATCTGAAATGTTACTCGGAACAAAGAAATTTTATCCTGTGTAATTTCCTTGTATTTCCTCAATAATGGTATTGACAACAAGAGATGTTATTGTCATGCCAAACATTGCTGGCATGTAAGAGGTTGTTCCATTTATACGAGCTTTACGGCAACTCCAGTTATCGGAAATAATTTCATTACCGGAAAGTTCCGATTTAGGTTTTGGAACGTTGACCTTTTGACCTATATTCTCGCGCTTTTCATCGCTGTAAACACACATAAATTTTTTCGATGGCATGCCATTTTTCTTTAACCTGCTTCGTAATGCCGATGCGAGAGCACAGCCGCTTACTTTCCAAAATTCTGTAATTTTTATGCGCGAAGGATTTGTTTTTAAAGCAGCTCCCATTGATGAAAAGAAGATTGCATTGGTTTGCGTGGCTTTCTGAATCAGAAAAACTTTATTTGACAAGCTGTCGATGGCATCGATAATAAAATCGAAAGATTCAATTCTGAAAAAATCGTGCGTTTCGGGTTCGTATATTTTTTGAAAAGCCACAACATCAAGAGCCGGATTAATTTCGAGAAAACGTTCTCGAAGCAGAAATACTTTTGACATTCCCACTGTTTTTGTCGTTGCCATTAATTGGCGGTTGACATTAGATTCGCCAACCATATCAGAATCAACTAAAGTAATATGTCCGATGCCCGAACGCACCAAAGTTTCGGCACACCAGCTTCCTACGCCACCAAGCCCGAAAATTATCACTTTTTTGGCAGCAGCTTTTTCAATAAATTCTTTGCCAAGCAGTAGCTCGGTGCGTTGAAAAATATTTATCACGTCATCCATTATTATCTGAATCGGGTTTTTAGCTGTAATTTCAGCCGTAATGAGCTATTTGTTTTAATCTTTGAGTGTTGAGAATATGCACTTGTTTGCCCGACATATTAATGATATTATCTTTTTTGAATTCGGACATTGCCCTTATTACATTTTCTGAAGTCATGCCAATCATATCAGCGATTTCTCTTCGAGATATTGGCAATTCGAACGAATTTTTTTTATAAATTTCAGTTGCAAACTGCAATAAAACAAAGGCAACTCTGCCGCTTAAATTTTTTGAGTTCATTAATAATTGTTTTGCAAGTAACGAATTGGACGCTTCACTTAACTTCATCAAGAAATCAAGTGCAAAAGCTCCATTTGTTTTTACAAAATGTGCTATTTGTTTGATGGGTATATAACATAAGGTAGAATCCTCAAGTGCACTTACATTATATAAGGATTTATTATCATTGAAAACAGTAAGCAAACTTATGGTATCATAAGGCTGAACAATGGATAAAATTTGATTTTTACCATTATCCAATATGTGATAATACTTCAGCAAACCGCTTTTTAAGTATGCAAAATACTCTAGTTTTTCACCTTCCTGAAACACTAAATCCCCTTTCCGGAATTTGAGTTGCATTTTATCGGAACAAACGCTGGCAATTTCTTCATTATCTATATTTCTAAAATACAGACTTTTAATCACACAGGCTGTGCAGTCGCAGGGGAATAAATTTGAAGCTTCTTGCATACTAATTTATCATTAAAATGATATTTATCATATTATGGAAATAATTCTTTATTATTTACAGTTCATCACAAATATATAAATTAAATTTGAACAAATAAATAATTAACATAGCAAAGTTATGAAAAGAATTTTGATATTAGGTGGCGGCACAGCCGGTACTATTATGAGTAATAAATTACGCAATACGTTAAACAGGGATGAATGGAATATAACTGTTGTAGATAAATACAAAACACATTATTATCAACCTGGGTTTCTTTTTATTCCATTCGGAATTTATAATCGTCAGGATGTTGAAAAACCCAAGCGCGATTTTTTCCCGATTGGTGTAGATGTTATTTTCGCAGATGTTCAGTTGATAGAAGCTGAACAAAATCATGTTATTTTGAGTGATGGCACTAAAATTACTTATGATATTTTAATCATAGCCACTGGCACCCAAACCCGACCCGACCAAACTCCGGGTTTAACCGATGCATTGTGGTATAAAAATATTTTTGATTTTTACACTATTGAAGGCGCATTGGCTTTGCGCGGATTTTTAAAGAAATGGGAAGGTGGAACTTTATTAATAAATATTGCCGAATTACCCTATAAATGCCCGGTAGCACCTTTGGAATTCGCGTTTTTGGCCGATGAATATTTCACGAAAGCAGGTATTCGAGATAAAGTAACTATAAAGTATGTAACTCCACTGTCGGGTGCATTTACAAAACCCTTGGCTACAAAAATGCTTAGCGAACTTTTAAAGGAAAAAAACATCGAAGTTATACCTGATTTTTATATTGAACGCGTTGATAACGAAAGAAAATGTATAGTTTCGTACGATGGAGCAGAAATTCCTTTTGATTTATTAACCATTGTACCTGTTAATATGGGCGATGATTTGATTGCAAGAAGCGGTTTGGGCGATGATTTGAATTATGTGCCTGTTGACAAAAACACACTGCAGAGTGAAAAATATAATAATGTTTTTGTTTTGGGCGATGCCTCGAATATTCCCACTTCAAAAGCCGGTAGTGTAGCACATTTTTCGTCTGATATTCTGTTTGAAAATTTAATGAGTTTCATTGAAAACAGACCCCTGATGTCAAAATTTGATGGACATGCAAATTGTTATATCGAAACTGGTTTTGGTAAGGGCACATTGATTGATTTTAATTATGAAACCGAACCACTGCCAGGAACATTCCCATTGCCCGGATTAGGGCCATTTGCATTGCTGAAAAACACAAAAATGAATCATTATGGCAAAGTAATGTTCCGTTGGATTTACTGGCACATTCTGTTAAAAGGAAAAGAAATGCCAATTGAACCTCTGATGACAATGTCGGGTAAATGTAAGAAATGCTAAAATAAACGGTTAATCATGAGCGAAGAATTATTGCAAAAACAAATAACAGAGTTAAATCAAAAAGTTGATTTATTGCTCGAATATGTAACCGAACAACGTCAGAAAAGCCAAATATTGGAAGATTTGGTTGATGACGTTAGCAGAGTTGGCAACGATCTGGTTAAATCCTCGGTAAAAGAATTGGACGATTACGGACTGGAATTTGATCCGGAAGAGGTAAAATTGTTAATATTCAGGCTTTTGAGGAATATTGGCACTTTTAATAATTTACTCTCCTTACTGGAAAATGGAGCTGATTTTGTAAAAGATGTTTCACCTTTGGTTAAGGAAATGATAATAGATTTAACCCAAGAATTGGACAGAATGGAAGAATCAGGTATAATACAATCCTTGAAAACAATTTCGGCAAATGCCATGAATCCGGCAGTATTAAACACTTTGGCTCATGCCAGCGTAGTGCTAAGCAATACAAAAATGGATGAACAGCTGGATAATAAATCACTGTTTAAAATTATCCGTGAACTCAATTCACCTGAAGTGAGGAAAAGTTTATCTTTCGGAATAAGAATTCTGAAAGAAATTTCGAAATAATAATCATAAATCAATTTTTTAAAATAAAATTATGGCAACAAAAGTTATCGCAAATGTAAATGTAGAGGTGTCTGACGAAGGCTATTTCGTTGACGCTTCAAAATGGACTCTCGAAATGGCGCATGAAATGGCTGCTGAAGCAAATCTGACGTTAACTTCACAACATCTTGAAGTTATTAACTTTATCCGCGATCGTACAGCCAAGGGCGATGCTCTGACTATTCGCTCCATCGGAAAATCGGGTATTGTTGATATAAAAGGTTTTTATACCTTATTCCCCGGAGCTCCACTGAAGTTAGCTTCAAAAATAGCCGGCATTCCTAAACCAACATCTTGTGTTTAATCTATCAAAAAAAATATTATTATGCAAAACGAAGAATCACCCCTCAAAAAAGTATGCATTATATGTGCTAAAGGCTCCATAGAAGACGTTTACGCTACATTGGTAATGGCAAATGGCGCAGTAATGGAAGGTATTGAAACGAAAGTGTTTTTTACATTTTTCGGACTCGATGCCATTACAAAAAAACAAATGAATAAAATTCATACTTCGACAGTAGGAAATCCGGCAATGAGAATGCCAAACGGTTGGGCATTCCCAAGTATTTTGGGTATTCTGCCTGGAGTAGAAGCTGGAGTTTCGATGATGATGAAACAAACAATGGAAAAGTTAGACATACCAACTGTGCCTGAATTTATGGAAATGATTACTGCCGGCGGTGGAGAAATTTACGCATGTAAATTGGCTATGGATATGTTTAAACTTGAACGCAAGGATTTAATAGATGAAGTAAATGGAATATTGACCGTAGGCGATTTCTATGGCTTATGCGGAGGACAAAACACGCAGATTATTTTCACCTGATTTCAAAATACTTTTAAAATGAATGAGGCTGTCTTTCTTAAACTGACAGTCTCATTTTTGCTTTCAATTATTGTTTATCACTACTGACTAAAAAAAATTTTGAATTATTTTTTTAGCTTGTTAGTTTCCTCTCTATGTTCGGAATGACAGACAATCATTAAGTCAGGTTTTTGTGAGTAGGC
>CAYQWD010000269.1:0-2525 GCA_964420955.1 uncultured Paludibacter sp.
ATAATTTATTACAATAAGAATATTAAATCCGATAAGAATGGGACTTCACATTGTGTCTTATACTTACCGGATTTCATTTTAAACTGTAAATTCATTTGAGTTTCAACTTTCGGTAACAAAAACTGAATTCAATTCGCAATAATGAGAACTCTTTTTAATTTTCTGATACGTTACAGTGTGCTGATATTATTTCTTTCGATAGAAATAATATCTTTTATGCTTATTGTATCATCACAGGGTTATCAGAAAAGCGTATTCTTATCCTCCGGAAACTCTGTTGTGGCGGGAATGTACAAAACCAGCAACTCAGTAGTGGAATTTTTTAAACTTAGAGCTGCCAATGAAAATCTTTCTGAAGAAAATACTGCGTTGAAAAATCAGGTCATCGAACTTCAGAATCGACTGTCAATTTTAACAGGGGGAATTGAGAAAGACTCTACCAGTTTCAAAATTCCATCCGAAATGGAATATGATTTTATATCGGCAAAAGTAATAAATATCTCTACTAACCGGTTACAAAACACCATAACTTTAAACAAAGGAAAAAGAGATGGGATAAAGCCGGACATGGGTGTGGTAAGCGATGAAGGCGTGGTTGGAATAATTCAGACAGTTTCGGACAAATTTTCGGTAGTAATACCGCTTCTGAATCCAAAAATTCAAATTAACTGCAAATTTACAAAAACTAACTATACAGGAACCCTGGTTTGGCAGGGTAGAGATTACAGATATGCCAACCTTAATGATATTGCCCGACACGTGGAATTTTCGCTCGGAGACACGCTTATTACGAGTGGTTTTTCAAGCACTTTTCCATCAGGGATTCCGGTTGGTACGGTTGAAGATTTCAATATAAAGGAAAGTGATATTTATTTTACAATAAAAATTCGATTAGCTGTAAATTTTCGAAATTTATCACATGTAAAAGTAATGAATTATCGAAATTACATTGAACAAAAAACACTCGAAGAGAAAGCCAATAAATAAAGTTATATGATTTTGATGTTTCAAAATATTTTTCGATTTGTTTTATTAGTTACTGTACAGGTGCTTGTGCTCAACAATGTACAGTTTCTGGGCTTTATCAATCCTTACATTTATATACTTTTCATTTTAACACTTCCTGTACAACTCAACAGGCATGTAACATTGC
Source organism: uncultured Paludibacter sp. (assembly GCA_964420955.1). Classification (GTDB taxonomy): domain Bacteria; phylum Bacteroidota; class Bacteroidia; order Bacteroidales; family Paludibacteraceae; genus Paludibacter. Next base: position 1,154 of record CAYQWD010000269.1, read on the forward strand.
TGCTTGGCTTTTTGCTGGGAATAATTATCGATATGTTTTCCAACACACCCGGCATGCATGCTTTTGCAACCGTGTTGATATCATACATGAGAAATGTTACTATACGATTATTTACCTCAATAGAAGAAGGAAGTAACCCTGTACCTTCGTTTTACACCTTTGGAGTTACATCATTCATAAAATATGTATTTGTTTTGGTTTTTATTCATCATACTACTTTATTTTTGTTGGAAGCATTTTCATTGGTCGATTTTAAAATTATTTTTCTGAAAATACTTATAAATACTGTTGTAACCTTACTCATTATTTTGGGAATACAATCGTTTAGGAAAAAATGATTAACGACACACTGCAAAACAGACGACATGTAATTGCCATTATCATTACGGTTGTGGTGTTGATTTATATTGCCCGCTTATTCTCATTACAAATTGTCGAAAAAAAATACAAGGAAGGCGCTGACAGTAATGCTTTTTTAAAAAAAACGCTTTTCCCTCCACGCGGTTTAATTTACGACCGTAACAAAAACCTGCTTGTTTTCAACAAACCGGCTTATGACATAACATTAATATTCAGAGAAATACACGATTTGGATACAGCAGAACTGTGTAAAGTGCTGAAAATTGACAAAAAATATTTTGATAACAGAATTGCCGAAATCAAAGACCGGAAAAAAAATCTCGGTTATTCGTCGTACACACCACAGATTTTTATGTCGCAGCTGAACATAGAAGACATTGCCCCTTTCCAGGAATCACTGTATAAATTTCCCGGATTTTATATTCAGAACCGTACACTCAGGGAATATGCACACAATTCGGCTGCTCATGTACTTGGCAATGTTGGTGAAGTTTCTCAAAGAAGAATTGAGGCTGACAAATATTACCGACCGGGTGATTATGCTGGACGGGATGGTATTGAATATACTTACGAGAAAGTACTCAGAGGCGAAAAAGGATTTGAAATTTTGCTTCGCGATGCCAAAGGGCGCATTAAAGGTCGATACGAAGATGGCGCCAAGGATTTAGCTCCGAAAGCAGGAGAAGATTTAACTTTAACGCTCGATATTAATTTACAAATACTTGCAGAGCGATTACTTACAGGAAAAGTAGGGAGTGTAGTAGCAATTGAACCTAAAACAGGAGAAATTCTTGCTATGGCAACAAGTCCTGCATTCAATCCCTCTTTGCTAGTAGGAAGGCAGCGTACTAAAAATTACCTCGATTTGCTGCACGACCCTACCAAGCCACTGATGAACCGAGCAACCCAAGCGCAGTATTCTCCGGGTTCATCATTTAAACCTATTCAAGCTTTGGTATGTCAGGAATTGGGAGGAATTTCTGAAAAAACAATTTTTAGCTGCAGTGGACCT
>CAYQWD010000269.1:2535-4698 GCA_964420955.1 uncultured Paludibacter sp.
CATCGCCCATTAAATGTACACACCACCACGGTTCGCCGGTGGGTTTGCTCAATGCGATTGAGCAAAGTTGTAATCCATACTTTTGGCATGCATTTCGCAGCGCAATTGAAGTAAACGGTTACGGACAGAAAAACATCTTATTCAGAACTGCATACGATAATTGGGTAGATCACATCAAAAGTTTTGGAATCGGCGAAAAATTTACAGATACTGACATTTATGAACAATCGCGAGGATACGTGCCAACTCAAAATTACTACAACAAAGTTTATCGTTCAGAAACGGGTTGGAGGGCTATAACCATACGGTCAAATTCAATCGGTCAGGGCGAAGTGCTTGCAACACCACTGCAAATGGCAAATTCGATGGCTGTTATCGCAAATAATGGCTATTACATAACTCCGCATTTGTTGAAAAACGACACTATGAAAAAGAAAATACATTATGCAGAAGTGGATAAAAAATACTATCCGATTGTGCATGAAGGAATGTCACAAGTTTTTACAGCCGGAACAGCACGAAGTTCACGCATAACAGCAATTGAAATGTGCGGTAAAACGGGAACAGTACAGAATCCCGGCGGAAAAGACCATGCTTTTTTTGTTGGTTATGCTCCACGCGAAAATCCGGTAATTGCCATGGCAATAATTGTGGAGAATGCCGGGTTCGGCTCAACTTATGCAGCGCCTATATTCAGTTTGCTGGCTGAACAATACATAACAGGAAAGATAGAACGAACTCAGGTTTTAGAAAGAGTAGAATCTACAGTAACAAATATAAATGTCAAGGAACGTTAGTATAAAATACGCGATTGACTGGACAACTGTTTTGCTATACATTGTTCTGGTCATTATGGGCTGGTTGAGCATTTACGGCGCAAGTTATGATTTTGATCAAACCAGCATACTCGATTGGGAACAGCGTGCCGGAAAACAGTTTGTATGGATTCTTACAGCTTTAGTTCTTGCAGGAATAATACTATTGATCGACTACCGTGTTTTCAATTACTTTTCCTATATTTTTTATGGTATAGTATTGTTATTGCTAATTTTCACTGTTGTAGCACCACATTCCATAGTGCCCGAGATTAAAGGTTCTCGCTCCTGGATAGTTTTAGGTCCTGTTAGTTTTCAACCTGCCGAACTGGCAAAAATTGCAACTGCACTTGTGCTTGCCAAATACATGAGTGGATATAACTACAAGCTTAAAAACTGGAAAGATCTTATACCTTTGGCAATCTTCATTGTACTACCTTTCGGCTTAATAGTTTTACAAAAAGAAACTGGCTCGGCGCTTGTGTTTGTAGCTTTTTTACTTATGCTTTACCGCGAAGGAATGAAAGGTATTGTATTGTTACTTATGGTTTATGCAATACTGCTTTTTGTGGTTGTAATAAAATACAGCATAGTTCATTTAACAGGAGTTGAAGGCACAGTGGGTATAATTATCGGAATGAGTACAATTGTGCTGATTTTCTTTACTTATGCATTTTTCTTTTTCAAAAACCAGCGTGAAGCGATTTATTATCTGCTCGGAGTGTTGGTTGCAACCGGCTTTTCACTTATATTGACCAAATGGTACATTATAAACTACAATTATTTTTCACTTGGAATTGTACTTGCATCGTGTGTGTACTGGATTTTCATAGAACTTTTCACCCGCTTTAAAAAATACTGGTGGATTGTAATTATTTCTGTTGGAGCAACCGTTTTTATTTTTTCGGCAGATTATCTGTTCAACAAAGCGCTTGAATCACATCAACAATCGCGTATTAAGGTGCTTCTCAATATGGAAGAAGACCTTTCAGGAGCCGGTTATAATGTAAATCAATCGAAAATTGCTATCGGTTCGGGAGGTTTTTGGGGAAAAGGCTTCCTAAACGGTACTCAAACCAAACTTAAATATGTACCTGAGCAGGATACCGACTTTATTTTTTGTACCGTAGGTGAAGAACATGGTTTTTGGGGCTCAACACTTGTACTTGCGCTTTACTGGTTTTTACTTATGCGAATTTTGTTAATCGCCGAGAGACAACGCGAAATTTTTAACCGCATTTATGCTTACTGCGTAGCCTCAATATTGTTTTTTCATTTGTTAATCAATATCGGAATGGTTTTGGGCGTGATGCCGGTTATCGGTATTCCTTTGCCTTTTTTCAGTTAT
>CAYQWD010000270.1:0-4667 GCA_964420955.1 uncultured Paludibacter sp.
ATCAAACAAGTTAAAAAAATTAATTCAAACTATTTTTTATCGGTCAGTAGTGAAAGTATATATAAGTTAATTGATTATAGTATTCATATTCAAAATTTTACATTCCCGTATCTACTCCCAATCCTTTAGCCACTTTTTTTCCCATATCCCGATGAATCGGAGAAAGAGAAATATAAGTTCAGGAGTGGGATTTTGGGACAGGTCGATTTATATTGAATTGCGGTTGTAAAAGTTTCTATTTTGTACAATCTCTAATTTTAATAGTTCGTTATGAAAAATTTAATGTGAACGCCGCGAAGCGAAGATGCAAAGACTCAAATGAAAACTTAAAAGATTTCCACTTCGTGCCCCTTATTTAAGAATCGGGTTATTAGCATGTTGTAAAAATTTCGCATCCTTGGTGTTGGTTATTTTTTAAATCTTTTTAGTATAATAATAGTTTCTGCACATAACAGCTTGATTTAATTCATATTGTGTTATTTTATAACAAACCATTGTAATTTACATCGTTTCAAAAAAAAATATTTCTGTAAAGTTCAAAAATATATTTTGTATCTGATATTCCAGCAGCATAGCCTTTTTAAAATCTGATGCTGGTATTTCTTTTTTTGAAAAAAAACTTGTGTATCTTTGCATTTCTAAAAAAATTACAGAAAAAAAATCAATGGAAATTTCAGGAAAAATTATTGCGGTGCTTCCCCAAACAAGTGGCGAAGGCAGAAACGGAACATGGCGTTCGCAGGATTTTGTAATCGAAACTGGCGATCAATATCCTAAAAAAGTATGTTTAAATTTATTCAATGATAAAATTGATCAGTTTCAGGTTACAATCTACGATTCGGTAACAGTAAGCTTCGATATTGAAAGTCGTGAATATAATGGGCGATGGTACACAAATCTGAGAGCATGGAAAGTTGAAAAACAGGCAGTTCAGGCAAGCTCTGAAGCTCCTTATGTACAAAACACAACTCCAAGCTTCGATTCTGCAACCGGACAGGACGAAGGATCGGGTCTTCCTTTTTAGTACATATTTTCAATTCAAAAAAAACTCTCCCCTTGTAGTTAACTTGTGGGAAAGTTTTATTTTACAGATTCAATTTTATTTAAAAATATTTCGATATCAGATAAATGGATACTGTATGACAAAGTGCGCCGCATAGCACAAAAACATGCCATAGTGTATGCGAAAATTCATTTTTTTTAATCGCGTAAATAACTGCACCCACAGTATAGGCTAATCCGCCGGCAATCAGCCACCAGAGAATATCCAAAGCTAAGTGAACGGACAAAACATCGTACAAAGGTTTGAAAGCGACAACAACAGCCCAACCCATAGCAAGATATATAAACAACTCAGTTTTTCCTTTATTTCTAAAATTCAGAAAGCTGATTATTAATCCTCCCATTGCCGCTGACCATATCACTCCAAAAAGAATCCAACCCCACAAAGCCTGCTGGCGTAAAACCACCAAAGTAAAGGGCGTGTACGAACCTGCAATAAAAGTGTATATAGCGGCATGATCAAACTTTTGAAGCCATGAGCGTTTTGTTTCACTTTTTGAAGCATGATATAAGGTTGATGTCAGGAATGAGAAATTCATAAATAATCCGAAAGTAAGATAGCTAAAAATAAGCCAGTTGTTTCCAAATGGAACTGCATGAAACAACAAAAAAACTGTGGCAGGAATGCCGGTTAGCAAACCAAATAAATGAGTGAGTGCATTTGCCCTATCTTCGCGGGGTGTATAATATTTCATTTTTACAAAATTAGTTTGATAGCCACCGATAAGTTGTCTTTAAAGAAAATCGAAGATTTTCTCTTAGCGTCTTAAAAACATAAGAGTATATATAATAATGTTTTTGATGACAATTACTTCGTGTCTTTTTGTTAATATTTTATTTAATTAAACTTTCGAAAACAATTTATTGCTTGATTTTCCGATGTTTCAAAATTTTTTAATGGTTAATAATCAAATGGTTATGTAAAAAAGAACTTCATCAAATTTTTATCGCCTGACCTCTCCCCTAACCCCTCTTCCAATCCTCTATCTCCCTTCGGGGACTTTCTCCCCAAGAAGTAAGAAAATGGAAAAAGGATTTTAGAGATAGAAACGGTTTAGTGCAGGTAATAAAGTCCGTCAAATACTTTAATTATTTAATTTATTGCATAATACACATGCGAAAGTTGAATATTCTAAAATAAATTACCAACTTTTTGGAATTTAACTGCTTTTTATCGGTTAATCAGTGAAGTTGATTGTAGTGCGCTACTTTACTACCATAAAAAACCATATATTATATTGAATCGAAAAACGCAAATTCAAATTGAAAACTGTATCTTTGCCAAATCAAAAAAAAACATTTGGTAAATGAACAAGAAAAGGTTTTTTTAGTCATAAACAGTTCGTTAAAAGCGAAAAAGCCTCATAAAAAAAAAGCAGTTCTCATCGAATAATTTCCTTCTCAGTTCAAAGTATTCATTACAAGTTGCTACCCGGCAGCGCTTGTTTCAGTTTCCTTTGACAGAACAAAAATACAAAAAATCAAAAGGAGATAAAATCAAAAAAAATATCAATTCATAAAATAGTTTATTTTTAAAGCATTACCAAACTTCAAACTTGTAACTTGTTCACGATCCCGATACTTCAGGAAGGGATTGCATCTTGTAACTTAATCCCTGCCATCGGGGACAAAAAAATTAATTTATGTGCGGAATAGCAATGATCAGGCTTCTAAAGCCACTTGAATACTATCAACAAAAATACGGTACATGGCAATACGGCTTGCAAAAAATGTATCTTTTAATGGAAAAACAACACAACCGCGGACAGGAAGGTGCGGGAATTGCAGCTCTAAAGTTAGATATTCCTTCGGGCGAAGAATATATATGGCGCAACAGAGTGGAGGGCAAAAATGCCATTCAGGAAATATTTGATAACATCAGCAATACTATTTCAAAAAAGTCAGAAATCATAATTGATGATGTGAAAGTTGCTAAAGAAACCTTTCCGTTTGCAGCAGAGCTATATTTAGGACATTTACGCTACAGCACTACCGGTCGAAGCGGGCTTTCGTACGTGCACCCGTTTTTGCGAAGACATAACTGGAAAAACCGGACAATGGTTCTTGCCGGTAATTTTAATCTGACAAATGTGGATGAACTTTTTGAACAGCTCACTTTAAAAGGACAACACCCCCGCGATAAAGGTGATACTTTTCTGATGCTCGAATCACTTGGTTTTAATCTCGACAAGGAAGTTCAAAAAGAATATGATTTGATAAAACAGCGATACAGTAATGATTTAGTTATCACACGCAAAATCGAAGAAAATCTTGACATTGCTGCATTTATCCGTAAATCGGAAAAAAACTGGGATGGCGGATATGTTATTTGCGGAATGCTCGGGCACGGCGATGCATTTGTTTTTCGCGATCCGAATGGTATCAGACCATGTTATTATTATCACGATGAAGAAATAGCAGTAATTGCTTCGGAACGACCTGTGATACAAACTTCGATGAATGTAAAAACCGAACAGATACTTGAATTGCAACCTGGACAAGCTATAATAATTAAAAAAAACGGAAACATAAGTTTTGATACAATACGCCCGGCGGCATCAAATTTAACAAAATGCTCGTTCGAACGCATTTATTTTTCACGGGGTAGCGATTCCGACATTTACAATGAACGAAAAGAACTGGGAAAATCACTTTCGGCGGAGATTCTTAAAGCAGTTGATAATGATATTGACAACACAGTATTTTCTTTTATACCAAATACTGCCGAAGTTGCTTTTTATGGCATGATGGATGGCATAAAACAACTTACAGGTAAAACGCCACGAAATGAGAAAGTTTTGTTAAAGGACATGAAATTGCGCACTTTTATTTCGCAAAACAAAGAACGTAACGACCTTGCAACGCATGTTTACGATGTTACTTATGGTACACTCCGATGTGGCAGAGTAGATAATTTGGTTGCTATTGATGATTCCATCGTTCGTGGCACAACACTCAAACAAAGTATTTTGAAAATTCTTGATCGCCTTGAACCTAAAAAAATTGTAATCGTTTCATCTTCACCACAAGTACGTTTCCCCGATTATTATGGAATAGATATGGCGCGAATGAGCGAATTTTGTGCATTCAGGGCTGCAATTCAACTGTTGAAGGACAGAAATATGCAAAATGTGATTGATGATATTTATGCAAAATGCAAAATGCAGGAATTTTTGCCCAAGGAAAAAATAGTGAACTATGTTACAGAAATTTACAAACCCTTCACTCAAAAAGAAATCTCTGATAAAATAGCTTCAATGCTTGCCAATGATTCCATTGGTTGTGAAGTGGAACTGGTTTTTCAAACAATTGAAGGACTTGACAAAGCCTGTCCCGAATATAGCGGTAAATGGTATTTCACAGGAGAATATCCTACACCAGGGGGAAACAGGTTGGTTAATAAAGCTTTTATCAATTATTACGAAGGAAAAGAACAGCTGTAAATACAATTTACCATTTTTTTCATTTACCATTTACGATGATAATAGTTGAAAACAAAACTAATTTCCTTTTTTATGCGGACATCATAGTGCAATAGTTCATTATGAAACACTACTGACCGATAAAAAATAGTTTGAATTATTTTTTTTAGCTTGTTAGATTCC
>CAYQWD010000271.1:0-552 GCA_964420955.1 uncultured Paludibacter sp.
ATTTATTTTATTGATTGTCTTTTGTTTATATGCTTTTTAAGGCTCGACTAAATAGCTGTAAACCCAAAGAAATAATTAAAACCCGGACTGAATATGTTAATAAAATTCAGTACGATTCTGTTTCCGTCCAGAAACTCGACTCTGTGATAATCCGTCAAAAAGGCGACACGGTTTATTATGAGCGTTTCGTGGATAGGTTTAAATATAAAATTAAACTGACACGGGACACGGTAATAAAAACCGATTCAGTAAATAAATTCTATACGGTTACAAAAACCATTACCAAAGAAAAGGAATTAACCCGCGCACAAAATATTTTTATAAAGATGGGTAAACTTTTTGTCTTGGTTCTTGGCTCTTGGCTCTTGGTTCTTATTTATAAATTTCGCACTCCATTGAAAAAATTAATTGAAAAACTATTGCAATTGATGAAATAAATATATATCTATGTCAAATTGTTTTTAAAAGTTTTTTTTCAAAAAAGTACCAAATCAAATCAAACCACAAATACAGGTATTTAAATACTGGATTGTAATAAAAGATTTGCAAAAA
>CAYQWD010000271.1:562-3825 GCA_964420955.1 uncultured Paludibacter sp.
GAACGGGTTTTTTTTTTAGTGATGTTAGCCTGATTGTAGGCATAACCAATCAGATAAATTTGTTGGGTTAAAAACCATTCAGCATCGAAATAAATACTTTTTCCCATACTTGTAGAAAATTTATAGTTGTTATTAAAATGACAAGCCCCCGCACGGTACATCGGCGGGGGTTATTGTTTTTGTGTTTTAATTTAAATTATGCAGTGTGTTTTATCACTGAATTTAAACCGTTTATGTTTTTTATTATATCATCTTCTAATACGTGAATATATTTCATAGTTTCTGCAATATTCGAATGACCTAATAGTTTTTGAAGTCCCTTAAAATCATTATTTGAGTTTCTTAAATACATCGTTGCAAAGGTATGCCGGGAACAATGGAACGTAATATCTTTATTAATCCCCGCACTTTTGCAAAGGTTTTTCAATTGTCTATTCATGTATTGTTCACTGTACATAGAAAAAACCGTTTTTGTTTTACGTGTAAAATCAATCAGTTCCCTGGCGATGTTGCAAACTGGTATTTTTACTTCTTTATCTATATATTCCGTTTTAATCATTTTAACCCTTATCATATCATCTTGTATATTATTGAACTTCAAAGCCCGTACATCCGAAAACCTTAAACCCGTAAAACACGAAAATAAAAACGGTCTTAATATATCTTTTTCGTTTTCGTGGAAGCGGTTTAACTTGTAGTATGAATATAGTTTGTTTAATTCAGGTTCAGTCAAAAAACTTCTTATAGGTTCTATTTTGGAAATTTTTACATCGCCAAACAGATCAAAAGGAGCTAAACCCGATTTGTACGCTAACCGCGTAAATGTTTTAATATTCTTCAGGTTTGCATTAATGGAGTTTTGACAGTTACCCAGCTTCTTACAATATGTTTTATAATCATTAATAAAATCAACATTCAAATCCGCAAAATTTAATTGTTCCCTGAATCGTTTTAATTTTTTCAGAGTAATTTCGTATTTTTCATACGTAGAAGCAGATAACACACCTTTACGCTTTTTTAATTCAATTTCGTAAAAGGCATAAAATGAAGTTTGGTAATCCGGAATCTGGTATTCATTTTGTAATAATTCAGCCGTCAACCTCTTATTTGCAAGTCTGTATTTAATTTCAATTTCTGTAATGCGTTTCTTAACATTATTAATATACAAGTTCTTTTTTTTATTTTCAATCGTTCTACTCTTAACCGTTCCCGATGCTTTGTCGAAATCACAAGGAAAAACATCAACGCCTGTATCAAACCGACATCGCACCCGATCCACATAACAAACCACATAAACCGGACATTGTCCGCTTTTTTTGGGATTCATAAGTTGTGCAATTAGTTTCATTTGTTAATTTTTTATTTGGCTACATATTTGGCTACAAAGTATTTAAAACCTTGATTTTTAGGTATCTAATCACAACCGTAAAACGTTGATACACAGCTAAAACGGAAAAGCCCGCTATCTTTCGATAACGGGTTTTTTGTAACTGGCTCTCCCTCTTGGACTTGAACCAAGGACCCTCTGATTAACAGTCAGATGCTCTAACCGACTGAGCTAAGGAAGAATTTTTCGGGCATTTATTTTTTCAAATGCGTTGCAAAAGTAATAGGTTTTTATCAAATATGCAATATCTTTGCGTAAAAATTTATTGATATTAATATGAAAAAAGTTATAGGGTTGGGTAATGCTCTGACTGATATATTGTTGCAGATTGAAAATGATGCAGTGTTGTCTGAATTAAATCTGCCAAAAGGGAGTATGCAGTTGATTGATGAAGCAAAAATGTATGAAATTGCTGCATATTTCGGGAATCAAAAAGGAATGATGGCTGCCGGAGGATCGGCATCGAATACAATTAATGGAATTGCAAAACTTGGTGTAACGGGTGGATTTCTTGGTAAAATTGGAAAAGATAAAGTAGGAGAATTCTTCATGAATGACTCTTTAAACAATGGTGTAAAACCCTACTTAATACAAAGTAAAACACCATCGGGAAGATGTACTGTACTTGTTTCATCTGATGGCGAACGAACTTTGTGTACATTTCTGGGTGCAGCTTGTGAATTATCAGCTCATGAAATTGATATAAAATTGTTTGAAGATTACAATATCTTTCATATTGAAGGGTATTTAGTACAGAATCATGATTTAATTTCTACTGCTGTTAAACTTGCAAAACAAGCCGGGCTATTAGTCTCAATTGATCTTGCCAGTTATAATGTAGTTGACTCAAATCTCGATTTTCTTAAAAATTTGGTAAAAAACTATGTTGACATTGTTTTTGCAAACGAAGAGGAAGCACGCGCTTTCACGGGTAAGGAGCCTTTTGAGGCTGTACATGTAATTTCTGAGTTATGTACTATAGCAATTGTAAAAACCGGCAAAGATGGTTCATTAATAAAAACTGGCAATTCGATTTCAGAAGTAAAACCGCGAATTTCGGAATGTATTGATACAACCGGAGCCGGCGATTTATTTGCAGCTGGTTTTCTTTACGGACTTGCATCTGATATGCCGCTTGATGTTTGCGGGAAAATCGGATCAATTGTAGCCGGAAATGTTGTGGAAGTAATCGGTGCAAAAATGACTGATGATAGATGGGAAAATATTAGAAATGAAATAAACGTAGCGCTCAAAAATTAATTTTTTATTGGTCTGTAAATTTGCTGATTGATGCTCAAATTTAAAATTTATGCTGCCATAGTATTGGCAATGGTATTTTGGTCGGTCTCGTTTATTTGGACAAAAGTTGCTATCGAATCATTTCGACCAGTTACATTAATAACACTTCGTTTAGTAATTGCATCTGTTTTGTTATATTTGTTTGCAAAATTTTCAGGTAAATTTCAGCACATTCGTCCACACGATTTTAAATGGTTTGTTTTGCTGGCTTTTTTCGAACCTTTTTTGTATTATCTTGGCGAAACCTACGGCCTAACACTTGTAGAAGCAACTCCGGCTGCAGTAATTGTTTCCACTATTCCGCTTTTTGCGCCGGTATTCGCATATTTCTTTCTGAAAGAAAAAATTGCATTATCAAATGTTACAGGCATAATAATATCACTTTCGGGTGTTTTATTGGTTGTTTATCAGCCGGGTTCGGGTTTTAGTGCATCGCCTTTTGGTGTGGCATTGCTCTTTCTGGCAGTTTTTTCTGCTATTTGTTATGCTTCCATTTTGCGAAAAATATCAACACACTATTCAATAATCAATGTTATTTTTTATCAAAGTATAATAGGTTTAGTATTTTTTATACCAA
>CAYQWD010000271.1:3835-4660 GCA_964420955.1 uncultured Paludibacter sp.
TCTTTATAACTGATTTTTCAACCATAGGCCAGATTTCTGTAACACGCGATGCTGTTTACGCACTGATAATGCTGGCAGTGTTATGTTCAGTTTTGGCTTTTGTATTCTTTGCATGGGTAGTTCGTCAAGTAGGTGTAGCCCGAACTCAAGTATTTGTAAATCTGATACCAGTTTTTACAGCATTGTTTTCATGGATTTTTATGAAAAACATTATTTCAGAATTGCAGTGGCTGGGTATATCCATTGCAGTGGTAGGTTTATTTATTAGCCAGACAGGTAAAATTAGCTTGCCGTTAAAACTAATAAGGGGTACTGAATATTAAAAAATTCACGCAAACAATTTTTGTTGAGAATTGTTTTACCTGAAATTTTAAAAAACAAGTATATGTCAAAAGTCAGTATTTATCTAAATTTTGCAAAAGAAACCGAAGAGGCTTTCAATTTTTACAAAAATGTATTTCAATCCGAATTTCATCAAACAATAATGAGATTTAGTGACATTCCTCAGCAGCCAGATTCGCCTGAAATGACAGATGAGGAGAAAAATCTGGTTATGCATATTGAATTACCCATTTTGGGTGGCATGATGCTAATGGGTTCTGATGCTCCTGAATCGTTGGGTTTAAAAGTTGTCAAAGGGAATAATACATATGTTATGCTTCAGCCCGACACACGTGAGGAGACAAAACAACTTTTCGATGCATTAAAAATCGATGGTATTGTGGAACAAGAACTTCAGGATATGTTTTGGGGCGATTTTTATGGAAGTCTCAAAGATAAATTCGGAGTTCAATGGATGTTTAACTGTAGTGCTAAATAAAAAAA
>CAYQWD010000272.1:0-4640 GCA_964420955.1 uncultured Paludibacter sp.
TGAAACTAAATGACGATACAACCGATTACAGTTTGATACTAAACAACAAAAATATACCCAAAAAAATTATCAGCTATATAAAACAGCTTAACATGAATGGCTTCAGAATGCAATTTGAAGATAATTTACCATTTATAATTCAGGATAGAAAGTTTTTTGCAGAAAAATTGAGCACAATTATTTCGGAGCAATTGAAATCATTCCTGCTTTTCTTGGACAATGAGTATCAAACTGGTTTTGCCGAATCGGACAGTATAAAAATTTCGCCGAATCAACTTGTTGACAGAATACTTTGGTACGAAAAATTTATTGAGAAAAATCCTAATTTTGTTTTTAAAACTGCATGTCAAAATCATTTGAAATCTTACTTAACCTATCTTGTTCTTGGTTATGGTAAAACTAAGTATTTCACCAATGAGAATAATTTTGAAATTTCTGCATATTTTTCTACTGCAAATGCATATTTATTCGTTAATAATGCAAGTTCTTCAACATCCCAAAACCTTCGTGAACTGAAAGAAGCATTGGACAGCAGAAGTATAAATAAACTATATCAGGCACGTAAAAACCTATCAATAAGAGGAATAATATATAATCTATAAATATTTACCAGGATTTACTTAATCGAAATTTATATTTTTTTTGATTTCAGAAATAAATATTTATTTATTTTGCTCTTGTCAGAAACACAGGAAACAAGTATATTTGTACAATTTTTATACCTTTTAAAATATATAATAGATAGCAGTACAAAAATCTAAAATATTTTATATGCAACATTTCAATTCCTGTAGGTTGGTTCTTGAAGATGGAACCTTTTTTGAAGGCAAATCATTTGGTTATGAAAAAGCGGTTGCCGGCGAAGTAGTTTTTAATACAGCAATGGTCGGGTATCCTGAGAGTTTAACTGACCCATCTTATGCAGGGCAATTACTGGCGCTTACTTTCCCACTTGTAGGGAATTATGGAGTCCCGAAAAGCTCCATCGAAAACGGACTTTCTACCTTTTACGAATCGGAAAAAATTCAGGTAACAGCGCTGATTATTTCCGATTTTTCATTTGAATACAGTCATTGGAATGCTGAAAAAAGCCTGAGCGATTGGCTGAAAGAAAATAAAGTTCCCGGAATTTTCGGTGTAGATACGCGCGAGCTAACCAAATTAGTTCGCGAAAAAGGAACTATGAAAGGAAAAATTGTTTTTTCAGAAGGCGAAGATATTGCTTTTATAAATCCTGATGATGAAAACCAAATAGATAAAGTTAGCTGCAAAGAAGTAATCACTTATGGAGAAGGTTCGAAAAAGATAGTTTTGGTTGATTGCGGTGTAAAACAAAACATAATACGCTGCCTGTTAAAAAGAGATACAACAGTTATTCGCGTACCTTGGAATTACGATTTCAATAAACTTGTATTTGACGGATTATTTATTTCAAACGGACCGGGCGATCCTTCGTATGCTACTCCTACGGTAAAAAATATTCAAACCTACATGAAAACGAAAAAGCCAATTTTCGGTATTTGTATGGGAAATCAGTTATTATCAGTTGCCGGAGGCGCCAAAACCTACAAACTGAAATACGGACACCGCAGTCATAACCAGCCCGTACAGCTGGCAGGAACACAACGCGCATTTATAACTTCGCAAAATCATGGTTTTGCAGTGGATAATACTACACTAAGCAATGATTGGGAACCGCTTTTTATTAATATGAACGATGGCACCAACGAAGGTATCCGACACAAGACTAATCCATGGTTTTCGGCTCAATTCCATCCTGAAGCAGCTTCAGGTCCAACTGATACGGAATTTTTGTTTGATGTATTTCTAAACCTCCTCGAAAGTAACCAAAATTCTACGCAGGAAAACTTAAAGTCCGGTAATTTTGATGTAGTTTCAATGATAGAAAAGGAAATCGACAGTCGGTTGGTTACAAAACAAAAATATCAAGGTTGTGAAAAAGGCGAAATTAAAAAAGTATTGGTATTGGGTTCGGGCGCTTTGAAAATCGGAGAAGCAGGCGAGTTCGACTACTCGGGTTCGCAAGCACTGAAAGCACTGAAAGAAGAAGGAATTGAAACTGTCCTTATCAATCCTAATATCGCCACTGTGCAGACCTCCGAAGGCATTGCCGATAAAGTATATTTCCTTCCCGTAACGCCCGATTTTGTTGAGCGAGTAATTGAAAAAGAACGTCCCGATGGTGTTTTTCTATCGTTTGGCGGACAAACCGCACTGAATTGTGGAGTGGCGCTTTACAGAAATAAAGTGTTCGAAAAATACAATGTTCGCGTACTTGGAACACCAGTACAATCCATTATAGATACCGAAGACCGTGAGATTTTCAATAAAAAACTTTCGGAAATAGATGTAAAATATATCAAAAGTGAAGCTGTTACTAATTTTGATAACGCAAAACGGGCAGCCAACCAACTTGGCTATCCTGTAATTGTGCGAGCAGCTTATGCGCTTGGTGGTTTGGGTTCGGGTTTCTGCGACAATGACGATGAGTTGAAAGCGATTGTTGACAAAGCATTTTCTTATTCGCCACAAGTACTGGTCGAAAAATCGCTCAAAGGCTGGAAAGAAATTGAATATGAAGTTGTACGCGACCGTTACGACAATTGCATCACGGTTTGTAATATGGAGAATTTCGACCCGCTGGGAATTCACACCGGCGAAAGTATCGTGGTGGCTCCATCGCAAACACTTACAAACAGCGAATATCATAAATTGCGTGAGTTGGCTATCCGTATTATTCGTCATATCGGTATCGTGGGTGAATGTAATGTACAATATGCTTTCGATACAGAATCTGAGGATTACCGCGTAATTGAAGTAAATGCGCGTTTGAGCCGTTCTTCTGCCTTGGCTTCGAAAGCCACAGGTTATCCGCTGGCATTCGTAGCTGCAAAACTTGGACTGGGCTACGGACTTCCTGAATTGAAAAACTCGGTAACAAAAGATACGACTGCATTTTTCGAACCGGCACTCGACTATATTGTATGTAAAATTCCACGTTGGGATTTAGGAAAATTTCATGGCGTTAGCCGCTTGTTGGGTTCAAGTATGAAATCGGTAGGCGAAATAATGGCAATCGGTCGCACTTTCGAGGAAGCTTTTCAGAAAGGAATTCGCATGACAGGACTTGGAATGCATGGATTTGTGGGAAATAACGATTTTTTTGTGAACAATCTGGACAAAGCCTTGAACGAACCTACCGACCACCGGATTTTCTATCTGAATCAGGCTTTTGAACTTGGTTACAGTGTGGACAGATTGCACGAATTGACCAAAATTGACCGATGGTTCCTGCATAAACTTGAGCGAATTAAAAAGCTCGAGAAAGAACTAACAGCAACAAAATCATTAGAAACACTTTCTGACGAATTGTTGAAAGAAGCCAAAGTTGCCGGTTTCTCCGATTTCCAGATTACGCGTTTTGTTACCAAATGTAGCAAAAACGAAATGGATGAGCAGATAAAAATAACACGTGCACATCGAAAAAGTCGCGGAATAGTGCCTGTAGTTAAGCAAATTGACACGCTTGCTGCCGAATATCCTGCCCAAACCAATTATCTATATCTCACTTATAGTGGTGTTGCCGGCGATATGAAGTATTTGGGCGATCATCGCTCAGTGGTAGTACTAGGTTCGGGTGCTTACCGTATCGGTTCATCGGTAGAGTTTGACTGGTGCGGTGTAAATGCGCTGATGACAATCCGTAAAGAAGGTTTACGTTCGGTAATGATAAACTACAATCCTGAAACCGTTTCGACAGACTACGACATGTGCGACCGTTTGTATTTCGATGAATTAAGCTTTGAGCGTGTTTTAGACATAATGGAACTCGAAAATCCTATGGGAACTATCGTATCAACAGGTGGACAAATTCCGAATAATTTAGCACTAAAACTGGCAAATGCCAATATTCAGATTCTCGGAACACAAGCCAAAGATATCGACCGTGCCGAAGATCGTCATAAATTCTCATCGATGCTCGACGAACTGGGAATTGATCAGCCCCGCTGGAAAGAACTGACTACTTTCCAAGAAGTTCACGAATTTGTTCAGGAAGTTGGATTTCCGGTGTTGGTGCGTCCTTCGTATGTTCTTTCGGGCGCAGCCATGAACGTTTGTCATGATGCATCGCAACTCGAAAACTTTCTGAAATTAGCAACCGAAGTTTCAAAAAAACATCCTGTTGTTGTATCTGAATTCCTCGAACGATGCAAGGAAATTGAAATTGATGCAGTTGCTCAGAATGGCGAGATTTTGGTGTATGCCATTTCGGAGCATGTGGAATTTGCAGGAGTTCACTCCGGCGATGCAACTACACAATTCCCTCCGCAGAAAATTTATGTGGAAACCATTCGGAGGATAAAGAAAATTGCCAGCGAAATTGCAAAATCGCTGAATATTTCCGGACCATTCAACATTCAGTTCTTAGCCAAAGACAATTACATAAAAGTAATAGAATGTAACCTGCGCTCTTCGCGTTCGTTCCCGTTTGTTTCCAAAGTTCTAAAACTAAATTTTATTGAACTTGCCACAAAAGTTATGCTTGGTCTTCCGGTGGAGAAACCCGAAAAATCGGCTTTCGATCTCGATTATGTTGGTATCAAAGCTTCGCAATTCTC
>CAYQWD010000273.1:0-537 GCA_964420955.1 uncultured Paludibacter sp.
CACGATTTGGGTGATTCACTCTCTTTGGGATTAGCATGGTATTTTCAAAAAATATCAGAAAGAAAAAGCAACAATCGTTATACTTACGGTTATAAACGTTTTTCGTTGCTTGGCGCCATTATCAATTCTGTGGTACTTGTAACGGGCAGTGCATTAATTTTGAGCAGGGCAATACCGCGTATTTTTGATCCACAACAACCCGATGCAAAGGGAATGTTTCTGCTGGCGATACTCGGCATAATAGTAAATGGTGCAGCAGTAATAAAACTTCGTAAAGGAAGTAGTCTGAACGAAAGGGTTGCAATGTTGCATTTACTTGAAGATGTTTTAGGCTGGCTGGCTGTGCTCATTGGTTCAATAATTATGCATTATTTTGATGTTCCGATTATTGATCCGCTTTTATCTGTTGCAATTAGTATTTTTGTGCTTTACAATGTGTTTAAAAATATTAAACAAAGTATGCGAATAATACTTCAGGGAACTCCTCACGATATAGATTCGGAGGAAATAAGCAAAATAATGAAAAATACCGAGGGA
>CAYQWD010000273.1:582-4620 GCA_964420955.1 uncultured Paludibacter sp.
ACAACGTTTTGACAGTACATATTGTATTAAGCGATACATCTGAATCAGACTATCTGGTTCATTTAAAACAAAATATCCGAACTTCACTAAAAGAAAAGGGAATAGAACACGCAACAATAGAATTTGAGAGTAAACAGGAAAGTTGCACTTACATTAAATGCTGAAAAAAATGACTGACGAACGTACAAAAATTGCTAAAAGAGTAACATGGGTAGGTTTTTTTGCCAATCTGTTACTAATGTTATTTAAAATTTTTGCAGGAATAATTGGCAAAAGTACTGCAATGATAGCCGATGGAGTTCACTCATTATCAGACTTTGTAACCGATGTTGTTGTTATTGTTTTTATCGGCGTTTCAGGAAAAGACAGAGATGAAGATCATAAGTATGGACATGGGAAATATGAAACCTTTGCTACTTTACTTATTAGTTTAGCATTGATAATTGTTGGCATCGGTATTTTTTGGAGTGGACTTGCGAAAGTAATTGACACAATTAACGGAAAAATTATTGAACAGCCCGGTTACTTGGCTTTTATAGCAGCTTTATTATCAATAGTGGTAAAAGAAATCCTATACAGATACACCAAAAAGGAAGGAGAAAGAATAAACAGCAAGGCTGTAATTGCTAACGGCTGGCATCACCGATCAGATGCATTTTCATCCATCGGTACAACTTTAGGTATTGGAGGCGCTATTTTTTTGGGTGAACAATGGCGCATTCTCGATCCTGTTGCAGGTATTATTGTCAGTTTCTTCATTCTGAAAGTGGCAGTCCAACTTGGAATGCCAAGCGTACATGAACTGCTGGAAAAATCCCTGCCTAAAGAAACAGAAGAGGAAATATCTCAAATAATAAAGTCACATTCTGATATAATGGCATTTCATAACCTGAAAACCCGAAAAGTTGGAAATACCAGTGTTATTGATGTGCATATAAAACTCGATCCTCAAACAACTTTTATACGCTCACACGAAATTGCCACTGAACTTGAAAACAAATTACGCGAAAGGTTCGGCATTAAAACCATAACAAGCATTCACACTGAACCTTACAAGACATTATAAAATTAAAAACACCGGCTACATTCCGGTGTTTTTATTGGGTTTTAATGATTTCAATTTACTTATTAATCAGCAATCTCCGGTTTAAATATCCGCTTGTTGTTTCAAACCGCAGAAAATACAAACCACTGCTTAATTTTTCAGTATTAACGATACCTTCATTTCTTTGCTGCTTTATTTGATTGACAATTCTACCCTTAACATCGAAAATGATAATATTTTCCACATTTTGGGAATATTTAAAGCTAAAATAATTTGAGGCAGGTTGAGGATAAATTTCAATTCCCTCATTACTTAAATTTTTCACTGCCGATGGAAACTCAATCATCAATGCAGGCATAAAATGTCCGGGAAACATTTCACTTGCAATATGCCAGTATTTTGCATTTTCCCAATTGTTCATAAGTTGGTAAGGAGCTTTTTCCGGTTTCAGCGATGCCGAAAAATTATAAATCGCTGCATTTTCACCTTTTGCTATTGAGTTAATTTTCACTTTATTGTAGTCTTATCAGTTAACGAAAAATAAGAAGTATCGATATCGTTTACCATATTATAAAGATTTAACCTGAATCCGCTTTCAGATACATTTGAAGCAAATACTTTTACCTGAAAAATATTGGGAATATTTGAGATGACTTGTACAAATCCGCCAGCACTCACATTATCGCCCGTAGCTCTGATGGCCATTACATACCCTCCATCGGCTATGGTAGTGATATACTTAAGATTTGTGGCACCTTCAATTTTAAAAAATTCATACGTTGCAGGGTTCACCCTGTACCATTGGTATGTAAGTGCATCGGCAACTTCAGAATTGTCTTCGAGCTTCTTTACATTAAATGATGCCTGCAATCCCCGACCGACATAAGGAAACATCACACCCGAAATCCACATACTTTCATCAAGCCCCCAGCCTGAAAAATAGGTGTTAATTCCCGAAAATGTGGCTGTAACTTCATTTGAAGTCCATCCGGCTTTTTCACCTCCCACAAGCAAAAGCCTGAATTTTTCCTCTTTATATGTAATAATACTGAAATTATCGCCGGATGATGTTGTAACATCTTCGCCCTGATGTTTGAAGTTTTCCCATCTCCCTGCCGAAGTATTATATGCCTGAAGCACATAGCTTTGGGTGCCAGCCATAGATGGTGATGGGAAATTAAGATTTACTTCGTTGTAAGTGCCTCCGATAAATAAATAATTTTTACGTTGTACACTTGATACATACAAGCCCTGAATGGTATTGGGTAATTGTGTAAACACCGGAGCCGGTGGCAAAACGCCTCCGGCGCCTGGAATAAACTGTGCAGAAACACTAAAAGTAACACCGGTAAAAATATTTATTACCAGCATTAAGATTGAAAATTCTAAAGTAATTGTTTTCATAATTCCTTGAATTTAATTGCGTGTGTTTTTAATTTTTCTATTGTAAATATTATTCCTTTTTTTCAGAAATGATATTAATCAGTTTTTTATTTAATTCCTATAAGAAAAGAATTAATATTTTGGGTTTCAACACCCGGAGGCATACCACCTGCACAAGAATAAAGCATTTTATTAAAACCTGCAGCTTCTTGCTTTAAGTTTTGTGCAGCTTGAAAAACCTGTTCGGTTGTTCCGGCAGCCAACACATCGCGGGGCGGAATATTTCCGAGAATTGCGATTTTGCCTTCAGTTTCTTTAATCAACTCGGTAAGTGTTAAATGTATGCCCGGATTATATAGATTTATTCCCAATTCAGGATAATATTTCACTGATTGGGTGCAATCGGCATCGTTATGGAAAAGTTTTATTGTATCATTTGTGTCGTACAACTCTTTCAGATAAGGATATGCAAATTCTTTAAATTCATCTTCGCCAAGAAATCCCACGATATCATCGAGCATCAAAATGCCATCAATGGAATCGATGGTTTTATGTTGAAGTTGATGCCAAGTCTTCAGAAAATCTGTGATTTTCCGGAGAAGTATATGTATTGTATCGGGTTCCATCATCATTGTCGTGAGAAATTCTGTGGTCCCCATCAAAAAAGATGCAATATTCAAAGGTCCACGCGAAACTGAAAACCGAATTTTATGTCCTGCTTTTTCAATAGCGGGTCGGAGTTGCACCAATCTGTTCAGCATAAAAGGTAGTAAGCCATCAATTTCAGGATTAGGAACTACCAAATTTGCAATATCTTCGGTTGAATGGATTACTTTTTCGGCAAAAGGGAACTCATTTTTAAAGAAAACACATTTTGAGCCAAAAGCAGAAGGTTCGGTACACATGCCATACTCGCTCCAGAATCCAGGCAGAAAAATCACATCGGGAAATGTTTCAGCAGCTTTCAAATTTGCTTTTAACCATAGTTCATCACTTGTAAAATAATCGAGTATCGAAATGCCATACCACTGCGGTAACCACGGACAATCGATAATAAAACCCGAAACCGGCGTTTGATCTGCTTCTCCCTTTGTAATTTTTTGGAGAATTTCCCAATGTTTGTCTGTCATGATGTTTGTATTATTGTGGTTTTTTATTAATTTTCTTTTTAATATACTTCCCTGTTCTTCGTTATGTATAAATTTTGCACTTTATGTTCGGCATAGCAAGACCCTATGCCGAACTCATACATCATTTTACACTATGGCAAACAAGGGTTACCTACCTTGCTGGCAATCCGCTGACTACCCATGTAAATGTGCTTGGTGTAGTTGCCGCCGTTGCTTACCACCAAGTACGGACTAATGTATGCCGTAAACTTGGTTATGCCTGTGCGTCCTGCACTTTTCACTCCATTTACCTGTACTTATCAAATGTATTTTTTCAATATACACCATATCTGACAATAATACAGTGCGGTAAACCCTCTTTAAGAAATTCTATATTTTTATCATCGACAAATGTTCCGATTAGAATTAAATAACGTAAATTATTTTGGTTTGACCCCCTATTCTTTGGACAGTTTTAACTAAATAGTTTGAGAAAAAAAT
>CAYQWD010000274.1:0-4616 GCA_964420955.1 uncultured Paludibacter sp.
ACTGTTTGAAATTGAGAATTGAGTATTAAAAATGCCGCTTTTTTTTATAACATATTAATAACATCATACCTATTTTGGTTGCTGTTATAAACTGTTATCGGTCGTTTTGGTTACAACGATCAATTTTAAAATAAATCAATTATATTTGCAATACCAAACACATACAGTATGAATACAGTTAATGTACAAATCAATATCGATACTCCAACCGGACGGCGTTTACTCCGCGAACTGGAAAAACACCCAAAAGCTGCAAAAGTGGAATATCCAATACCCGAAGCTATAAGCGGTACTACTTACACACATGAAGAGGTATTTAATGAGTGTTACGATATTTTAAGCGAACATTATGGCACTGATGTAAAAAAACTCTTATGAAAAAATATAGCTTACAATACACAGTTGAAGCAAAAAACGATTTAAAACATTTATCTTACATTATCAAAGAACAATACAAATCACCTTTAACAGCTGTAAGATATTTGAACGGAATAGACAAAGCAATTAAAAAACTCTCATCAAGCGCCGAAAGCTATTCAATACAAACACGTAAATCATTGCAACAATACAGCCCAAATCCCCGCCGTTTAAATTACAAACGTATGGCAATTATATATAATGTTATAAACGATGTAGTGTATATTCGTAGAGTAATACCATCAAATATAATAGCAGGTTTATAGTAAATACGGAATGTATTCCGTTTTTTTTTATCCCGGTCAAACAGTGTGATCGGGATTTTTTTTTACTTTTCGCTTAATTTAATTTCTTTCACTTTTTTTTTATTTCTTTACTCTTTGCTCTTAATTCTTTACTTAGAAATGTTCCAAAACTTATGCAGTTGTGCAGTAAAAACGCTGTTTTAAGCCTTAAAAAAAATATAAAACGCTGATTTATTTTGTTTTATCATTTAAAAGTTTACTGCATAAGAAACCGCATTTACTGCATAAGAAACCGTATTTACTGCATAAGAAACCGTATTTACTGCATACCGCTGTAAATGGTTACTACACAAAAAAACCAATTTACTGCATAAAAACCCCATTTACTGCATAAAAAAAAGTGTTAAATGCAGTAAAATAAATTCAGCCAGTCAACAAGTTAACCCCATTTACTGCACAACTGCATAGGATTTCCCAAACCTTTTTGTTTTATTTTTTTTCGCTCTTAACTTCAAAATAACAAACATTTTTGAACACTCTAAATGTTAAAAATAGTTTAATTGACTGTTTGAAATTGAGAATTGAGTATTAAAAATGCCGCTTTTTTTTATAACATATATACCTTATTATTTATATAAGTAGGTGCCCTAAATTAGTTTATATCATTTTTCAACAAACCATCATACCGGAGGTGTGTTCTGTACATAACCCCCGATTTCAAACGGGGGAAAAAAATGTAAGGAAAATTTATCCCCCTAATAAATTTTGGGGTTACGCAAAGATAACTACTACAGAGTAATACTGTAAGATAATTTTGAACGCTCACTTATATAAAATACCTCTATTTTAACCCTATTTATATGCAATATTAACCCAATGCTATAATATAAATTTTTTTTACTAATATATTGTTTTTATATATTTTATCTATATATTTGCACTGCATTAACTGTTCGGTAAAAAAAAATTTAATTTCTATTTTTCTTCAATCGTAAATCGTAAATCTCTATGGGCATTACAGTAGTAACAATTAAAATAGTTCGCGAAATTTTCAACTATCAAATATCCGATTCCACGGCAAGCCGCCGCATAAATGAATGCCGCGATGCCCTGAATAAGAAAAAACCCGCAATAATTACCAAAGCTGATTTTTGCAAATACTTTGATATCAGTTTTGAAAATTGATTGGTATATTTGCAGTATAAAATCCTTTTGAAATGAAACTACCTGAAGGAATAAAAATTATAACAGATAAAAAAGGTAATTACAAAGAAATAGTAATTGATTTATCCAAACATCCGGATGTTATTCCGTTTTTTAAAAACAATCTTGATGAAAATGGGATTGTAACTAAAGGATTATAATAACCTCCATCACCCGGCGGACCCTACATAGAAGATAAAAACAGACACCAAACCCAGTGAACGAAACCCCGATGCAATACCGCATCGGGGTTTTTTATTACAGGGACGACAGATTTATAAATCTGTCATTTTTATTTTCAAAATTTTCAAAACTTTCAAAACTTTCATAAAATATTTTCGGCATACATATTTTTGTAAAAACTTCAAAACGTATGCAATACTTTTGAAAATCTATTTTATTATAATGAAGCCGGTAACAAAATTTTTGATCCTTTCGGGCGCAATACTTGGCGCATGGTACATTCCCACTTTATTTGCAGCCCTAAAAATGAAATTTGCCATTACAGGCTTTGCCGTTGATGCTATTAAAAGTAATTACATTAATGCCACGGTGCGGTTAAAAGCAATAAACATGGCATATATAAACATTAACGTTACGGATGTAAAAGGCTACATTATACTGCAAGGCGTAAAAATTGGCGCTTTTTCACATTCAACTAAAATAACGATACCCGCCAGGGGTGAGTATGATTTGAATATTTCATTTACTATTGATTATAAAATTACAGGGAAAATGCTCTGGCATACATTAATTAACAGCAACTTGCAAAATGCC
The DNA here is from genome assembly GCA_964420955.1 of uncultured Paludibacter sp. GTDB lineage: Bacteria > Bacteroidota > Bacteroidia > Bacteroidales > Paludibacteraceae > Paludibacter. The sequence continues at coordinate 2,643 of CAYQWD010000274.1, forward strand.
AAATTCACACTTACCGGCGAGGTTACGGCAAATCACAAACAATTACCATTTACAAGCAGCTGGACAGTTAATGATATAACCAATTAATTGGTAAATTGTAAATAGTAAATAAATTTATGAAAATAAAAAACATAAGCCGCAAAATTTACCGAAACGGAAACACCGATGATATTATAATGGTGGTGATGATGGCTTATAATATCGAAAGGGATGAGCAAATACGCGATATAGCCATAAAGTTAAAAGGTAATGACGTTTATCAAACGGCGCAAAACATCTGGGAATTTCTGATAAAAAACATCAGATATGTACCCGATGTAGATTCTCAAAAAATTAAAACGCCGGCGCGCTTGCTGCATGATGGTTTTGGCGACTGCAAAAGTTACAGCCTTTTTACAGCCGTAGTACTTCGCTGGCTCGGAATACCGCACTTTTTCAGGTTTGCAAGTTACACGCCCGAAAAAGAAGCCACACACGTATATGTAGTTGCCGGCGGTAATATAATTATAGATGCCGTAAGCTACCCCCAACACCGAACGCCTTTTAACACCGAAATAAAATACACTTGGAAAGCCGATATGACTCAAGGAACAAAAATATATTATGTAGCAGGTTTAAAAAATTCAATTCAAAAAATTGAAGCTGCTGCCAAAAACCGGATACGAAAAATCGGATACGTCAATGATTTTTCAGTGTGGCTCGGATCAGAAGCGCAAAGCCAAATAACACCCGGCAAATCATGGTTGTATGCCCAGTACGATTTAATATCCGAAACCGCCGGCATTACCCGCCAGGGTTCGGAACTAAACCGCTTATATACAAAACTCGCCATTATCACAGCCTGCATACATGCTTATAATTTGGTTAATGGAAATAATGCTGAACTCAAAAAAATTATGCTTATCATTGCAGGGCTTGTTTACGATGGCAAATTTTCGGTTCAAAACTCCGGCAATAAAAATAAATGGTTTGGCGAATTGCTCAAAACAATAGAACTAAATTACAAAAACGGCATTTATCCGGCTAAATATAGCGCCTACTGGTTCAATTTGCTTGCCGGCAATGTTATTTCTGATAATTATTTGCCCGATAGCATTAATGGTACACGCTCGGCTAAATTAGATATTTTAGCCCCCACACTGAAAAAAGCAGGCATTTATTTTATCTACACTTTTATACCCGATGCCGATATATCAGTATACGATGCCGCCGTGGCGCGAAAACGCAAAACGCAGCTTATTTTTCTAAATCTGATTGATAAAGTTGATGTTTTTCACAAGCGCGAAACGCTGATCGATTTTTTCCGTTCGGGAATTATAGCCCGCACAGGCATGCAGCCCGAAGCCTATATTAAGCACATAAAAGATAAAAACATACGCATTGGCGATGTGCTTTTAACCACTTCTACTATTCTCGGAATCGTTATTGCACTGGTAGAACTTATTAAAGCAATTTGGCCACAGTCCGAAGCAGCACAATACGCGCCAAGTTCGGGAGTTGCCAATTTAGATAAAGAACTGTACACGCCAGGTAAAGGAACAGGTAAAGGAACAGGTGCAGGAACAGAAACAGGTGCAGGAACGGTAAAGGCATTTATGCCGTGGTTGCTGGGTGGAAGCCTGATGTTTACAATGGTTATGAAAAAAAAATAAATTATTAAATATATGAACGGTTTTATATCAAATCTGATAGCAAAATTTGCAATGTTTTTTCTTTACATATTTATTGACCCAACGGCTGCCGTACCTGCCATAGTGCTTAAAAAACGCTCGATACAGGTAAAACTGCTTAAAGTGGCTGCCACGCTTGCTATTTTTGAAACTTATGAAGAATTGCGCGCACTGATAGAAAAAACCATTACGGCGCGATTCGGTAAAACCCCGCACCAGATATTACATGCATTGTACACCGAAGGTAAAGCCGCCGTTAACGGTATATCCCAACCCGCTAACACTGCCGCCGAAAATGCAAATG
>CAYQWD010000275.1:0-4613 GCA_964420955.1 uncultured Paludibacter sp.
ATGTGGAGATTAAATTTAATACAAAAAACGCATGTTTCAGCTTGGCAAACTATACAATGATTTGCCGTCAGGTAGAGGGAAAATTCCCAAATTATAATGGAGTGATACCCAGAACCAATCTTTTTCGTATAATTGTCGACCGTTTGTCGTTGATGAATGCATTGAAACGCGTATCTGTATTTTCAAATCAGGCAAGTAATCTTATAAAACTTGATTTCAATCAGAACCTGATAAATATTTCAGCCCAGGATATTGATTTTTCAATTTCGGCAGAGGAAACCATTAGTTGCCAGTTTGAGGGGGAACCCATAAAAATTGGCTTTAAATCATCATTTCTTGTAGAGATTTTAAACAATATCAGTTCAAACGATGTATTAATAGAACTGACTGACCCATCGCGTGCCGGTCTGATTCTGCCTTTCGTAAACGAAGAAGGCGAAGAAATTTTGATGTTGCTCATGCCAATGTTATTGAATGATTAAATTTGAGCAAAGAGGATAATCCCAAAGGTCGGGTTGCGAATAAAGCCCTGAAGAATCGGGAAAAGCGAAGATAAATAATCGAAGATTTTAATAGAGAACAAAGATTTTATAGTCTTTGTTCTTTGTTCTTTAATCTGCATTTTATATAAATAATGAAATTAAATTTAAAGAATCCACTTGTTTTTTTTGATCTGGAAACTACCGGAACCAACATTGCCACCGACCGAATTGTTGAAATATCATATCACAAAGTTGCTCCAAATGGTCGTGAAGAAACAAAAACCATTCGTGTAAATCCTGGAATACCAATCCCAAAATCTGCAACTGATGTGCATGGAATTACAGATGCTGATGTTGTTGACTGCCCGCTTTTTAAGACAGTAGCCAAAGAAATAGCCCGCGATATTGAAGGTTGCGATTTGGCGGGATACAATTCAAATAGATTTGATATTCCGCTGCTTGCAGAGGAGTTAATACGCGCTGAAGTAGATATCGATTTAATGAAGAGAAAATTTGTTGATGTTCAGGTTATTTTTCATAAAATGGAAGCACGCACACTTTCAGCAGCCTACAAATTTTATTGCAATAAGGATTTGATTGGGGCTCATGGCGCTGAAGCTGATACTCTTGCTACTTATGAAGTTTTACAGGCACAACTAGATTGTTATCCTGAATTAAAAAACGATATCGACTTTCTTTCGAAATTTACAACTCAAAATAATAATGTGGATTTTGCAGGGCGAATGATTTATAATGAAAAAGGGGAGGAGATTATCAATTTCGGAAAGCATAAAGGAAAAAAAGTAACCGATGTGCTTAAAGAGGATGTAGGATATTATGGATGGATCATGAATAGTGATTTTTCGCTTCATACAAAAAAAGTGCTCACCAACATAAAACTTCGATCGTTCAATAAGTAATCTGGCACAATCATTGTTGTTCTCAGAGGTTACTGTAATCACATTTTATAGAGAATAATGAAGCTGCTCACGATACTCCAGATTTTTGTATTTATACTGACATTACACTTGTTCAGTCAGGACTATACAACAACTACACCAGAGTATGAGGCAACACGACAAACCGAAAAATTGCAGCAAGAACTTAACTTGTCAAGCGAACAGGTTAAACTTGTTTACGAAATAAATCTGAAATATGCCCGAGCACGTCAAAACTCTACATCGCGCAGCGAAGCAATGCAAAGAGTAAAAAATAAGGATTCTGAACTTGAAAAGGTGCTCAGGCAAGATCAAATTAACAAACTGCATACTAAACGTTACGAAAGATCGGTTTATCAACCGGCACAATCAGAAAATCCAAAAACAGGTGAGCCGGTCCGTCGCATCAACCCAACCTATCAAAGGTCATCGTCTTCTGAAATGAAGACTCGGGATTCTGAGCCGGAACCAACGCAAATTCGACGCTCGGATGAATTTAGAAGAGCAACACAAACTGCACCCACCCGCCGTGAGCAATCCTTACCATCGAATTACGACCACGGTGAAAAAAAAGCGGAAAAAACAACATCCCAACCACCTGCAAGAAGAGAGCAAATATCTAAACCTTTACAAAGACGCGATACGCCTTTACTAACTCCACAGAGATCCACTGATAATCCTCGCTGAAAATGGGAAATGATTTTTTCAGGTTCAAACAATTTACTGTTTATCATAATCACTGTGCCATGAAAGTTGGCATCGATGGCGTATTATTGGGAGCTTGGGCTGATATCTCTAAAGTGTCATCTGCTTTAGATATTGGCGCAGGTAGCGGACTTATTTCGTTGATGCTCGCCCAGAGATGCAATGCAAGTATTGATGCTATTGATATTGATAAAGGTGCGGTTATACAAACTTCTTTTAATTTTCAAAATTCTCCATGGTCAAACCGACTTTCTATTCACGAAATATCCTTGCAAAACTTTTCTGAATCATGTCCTCAAAAATATGATTTGTTAGTTTCGAATCCTCCATTTTTTGTAAATTCTCTCAAAAATCAGGATGAGAACCGTACTAATGCAAGGCATGCTTCATCTCTCAATCATGAAGAACTTCTGATTTGTGCCATAAAGTTGCTAAACAAAACGGGAAGAATCTGTCTGATTCTTCCCGTAGCAGAAGGGTATAAATTGATCGAATTTTCTAAAACGCTCGGATTATTTTGCAACAAGTTGGTAATGGTTTATCCGAAACCTGACACACTTCCCAAAAGATTGTTAATAGAGTTTTCGTTAGTCGAAAAATGTATTCAAATTACTGAATTAACCATAGAATCGCAAACCAGACATCAATACAGTAATGAATTTACCGAACTTGTACGCGATTTTTATTTGAAATTATAATCAGATTCAATTCTCTCTGTTTAGTTTATCAGAGCAACGCTTCGATTTTCGATGCAAAAACCGATTTAGAAGCAGCTCCAATTTGTTTGTCTACAAGCTCGCCATTCTTAAAAAACAAAATAGTAGGAATATTACGGATGCCATATTGCATTGGTGTTTCCGTATTTTCTTCAATATCAAGTTTCCCAATAATAACCTTACCTTCGTATTCGTGAGCAAGTTCTTCAATAACGGGACCAACCATGCGGCAAGGTCCGCACCATTCAGCCCAAAAGTCTACTACTACAGGTTTGCCGCTTTTTATCGCCTCCTGTATGTTTTCATCTGTAAATTCCAGTGCCATTTTTTTAATTTTATGTGTGAATAAATTAAGTTGATATTTTTTTAGTTGAATTTTTAAACGTATTTAATTGTAAATAGTTCAAAATAATTTATTAACTCTTTAAATATTTATTGCATACGTTTGTTGTCAAGTTCGCCTTTTCGCTTACAGTCCTTTGATAATCTCTTTCATTATCAGTGTCATAAGTGGTTGAACTGAATTTCCAATTTGTTGAACTTCTTCGTGTGTAACTTCTACAATTTTTCCGGGTACGCCAAGGTCGGTAATGATTGAAATTCCAAAACAACGCATTCCTGCATGGTTTGCCACTATTACTTCAGGTACTGTACTCATGCCTACTGTGTCGCCACCAATTGTTCTGAAATACCGATATTCGGCAGGTGTTTCAAAAGTAGGTCCAGTTGTTCCTACATAAACTCCCTCCACTGTTTTAATGCCGTTGTCGGCAGCTATTTTTTTTGCTTTTTCAATCAAATCTTTCGAATATGCTTCACTCATATCGGGGAAACGAGTGCCCAGTTCGTTAAAATTTTTTCCACGTAAGGGATGTTCCGGAAAAAGATTGATATGATCAGTAATAATCATCAAATCGCCGATTTCAAATTCGGGATTAACGCCTCCTGAAGCATTCGAAACCAGCAGATTTTCTATACCCAGCGCTTTCATTACTCTTACGGGAAAGGTTACGTCTTTCATATCGTAACCTTCGTAGAAATGGAAGCGTCCCTGCATTGCAAGTACGTCAACTCCACCAAGTTTTCCGGCTATAAGTTTTCCACTATGACCCTCTACTGTTGATACCGGAAAATTGGGAATGGTTTCGTAAGGTATTTCAGTTGTATCGGTCAGTTGAGTTGCCAAATTACCGAGTCCAGTACCCAGAATAATACCGGTTTTTATTTCTCTATTTATTTTTGTTTGCAGAAAATCTGCTGTTTCTTTAATTTTTTCTAACATGGTTGGTAATTGTTTTAATAAATGTTTCTTCTTTTTCTTCGAGTATTTTTATTTTGATAGTGATATAATAGATGTATGCTTTCAATGAATCCTGAATAAATGAGCTTTCACTAATACGGACTGCATCTTTTTCAGTTGTAATAATCAGTTTGTTTTTTGATTGAATATTTATGAAAGTGTTTTCGATTTTCCGAATATCATTCAAGTTGAAATTGCGGTGGTCTGCAAAAGTAAGCACTTTATAATCATGGCAAAATTCAGCTATTTTCTCTACAAACTCATTGTTCGATGCTATTCCTGTAACAATTAATACTGTATATTTATTTTTTTTTAAATTGTTTAAACTAATTTTTTTTGTAAAATTACTATACAAATAATTTGATTAAGGCAATTGACTCATTTGATACCCTTTGTACAATTTACCGTCTTTTACTTCCCAAATCACAAAAAAATAGGCTAATCGATTGATATGATTGGGATTTTCAATGGT
>CAYQWD010000276.1:0-249 GCA_964420955.1 uncultured Paludibacter sp.
TTTACAGTTTGAATATCGTTGCAAACCGCTACACATCGACCACATAAAATACATTTCTCCGGTTCACGTATAATCGATAACGATGTTTCATCGGTTGAAAGATAATTTTTTCGTGTTCGAACAAATTTTTTACCTTCAGCACAAAATATATATGTTAAACTTTGAAGTTCGCAATTCATGTTTCGCTCACAAACAGGACAGTCATTCGGGTGATTTGCCATCAATAATTCAATATTGGTTTTACGGGCT
>CAYQWD010000276.1:263-4607 GCA_964420955.1 uncultured Paludibacter sp.
ATAAATTTCCATTCCTTCTGCTGCTTTACTAATACAAGATCGCAATAAAGTACGCGCTCCCTTCACCTCTACCACACATACTCCACATGATGCATTAAGCGAAACATCTTTCAGATAACATAACGTTGGAATAATAATTCCGGATGATTGACATGCTTCAAGTATCGTCATACCTGAATTTACTTCAAAAGGTTGATTATTGATTGTGATTTTCATATTAAATTTGTTTATCATATTCCGGTTATATATTTTTGATAATATTATAAAAAATCTGATTTTTGACGTTTTAATAAATTTAAATCAATTACATATAACTGGTAAGTTTGAGTAGTTTTTCTAAATTTTAATACATACTGATAATTTTAAATTAAGTGATGATTTATAAACACTTCACATCACATCTCAAACATCTGTTTACTTCATTTCTTGCTTGTTCGCCATTGTAACCTCTATCCACTTCGTGAAAATTTCCTACTCTTTCCGAAACCAAAAGCTTATTCGAAATATTTCTGGGACTTAATTTTGGGTTTAAAGGCACCTTATTTTTATAATTAAAATCTCTGAATAACAAATGAAATCTTTTCTGGTTCATTAAAGTATTATCAATAGATTCTGCTGCTTTGCGAGCCATACCCATGGCTTGAGCGGCTGTAGATGGACCCACAACTGCATCGCCACCCGCATACACATTGGGTATTGAGGTTTGATACGTGAATGAATCAATTAAAATCCGTCCATCTTTTGTAGTTTTAACACCATTTTCTTTCAAATATTCAGAATCAACTCTTTCTCCTACTGCGAGAAATATTGTGTCACAAGGAATAATCTCATACTTGCCTGTTGGAACCGGTTTTCTTCTTCCAGATGAATCAATACTTCCGGATGTCATAATTTGAATTTTAATTCCGGAAACATTTCCTGAAGCGTCTGAAATAATTTCTTCAGGGGCAGATAAAAACCTGAAATTAATTTTTTCGGCTACCGATTCTTCAATCTCAATTCTGTTAGCAGGCATTTCATCTTTATCGCGTCGATAAACTATTGTTACATCCTTATTCAATCTCCACAGGCTTCTTGCTACATCTATGGCTACGTTTCCTGCACCAATTATTATAACTCTTTGTCCTATTTTAATTTCTTTGCCAAGTGCAAGATCTTTCAGAAATTTAGTTCCCGAAAAAACACCTTCAGCATTTTCACCGGGAATATTTAGTCCTATTTCTTTCCATGCGCCTATTCCGAGATATACTGCATCGTTTTCTTGGGTGAGTTTTTTAAAATCCAGATTGCCTCCTAATGTTTGGTTAAACATAAACTGTACACCAAGTTTCCTTATCAAATCAATTTCTTTAAGTAAAATTGATTTTGGTAATCGATATTGTGGAATACCAAACCGAACAACACCACCGGCTTCGGAAAAAGCATCATATACAACTACTTTATGTCCTAAACGAACCAGGTAATATGAAGCTGTTAGCCCTGCCGGACCAGCTCCAATAATAGCTATTTGCTTACCTGTAGGAGGTAATTTTTCTTTTAGCAGTTTATCGTAAATTTCATTTTCCTTACCAAGCAAGTACATAGTATCAGCCAGATATCGATGAATTTCTCCCTGTGAAACGGGCTCATCAATTTGCTCGCGCAAACATCTCATCTGACAGTGAAAATGACAAATTCTTCCAATCGTACCCGGTATTGGATTGTCGCGCAGTGTAAGTTCAAATGCATCCTCAATTCTACTTTCCTTAATTAATTCAATATATCCGGGAATATTCATGTGCAACGGACAACTATTTTCGCACAAAGCCATATACAATGAATCGCAAACTCCGGCTAAACAGCGCTTCTCCTGTATATGCTCTTCATATTCATTTCTGAAATAACGTAAAGTTGTAAGAATTGGATTTGGCGATGTTTGACCTAAGCCGCATATTGATGTATCTAAAATTGTTTTGCAAAGTAATTCAAGTGTGTTCAAATCGGCATAGGTTCCATGCCCTTTGGTGATTTTGTTGAGAATAGCAAGCGATTGGGACAATCCTTCGCGACACGGAGTACATTTGCCACATGACTCCGAAGCATTGAATTCAAGAAAATATCGGGCAACATCGACCATACAATTATCTTGATCCATTACAACCATACCTCCTGAACCCATAATTGCGCCTAAATCGGCAAGTGATTCATAATCAACCGGAGTGGAAAAATACTCTAAAGGAATACAACCACCGGAAGGTCCGCCGGTTTGCACTGCTTTAACTTTTTTGTTTGTTCCGGTGCCTTCACCAATTTCGAAAATAAACTTGTTTAGTGTTGAACCCAAAGGCAATTCAACTAAACCTGTATTTTTAACCTTACCAACGAGCGAGAAAACTTTGGTTCCTGAACTTTTCTCAGTACCGGTTTCGGTAAACCATTTACCACCTTTTTTGAATATTACAGGTAAATTACACCATGTTTCTACATTATTAATATTGGTTGGTTTGCCATAAAGACCGTAATCTGCAGGATAAGGTGGTCGTGGAGTGGGACGTCCGGCTTTTCCTTCAATAGATGCTAATAAAGCTGTTTCTTCGCCACAGACAAAAGCGCCGGCTCCTTCAACAATGCTTAATTTAAAGTTAAAATCAGTTCCCATAATTTTATCTCCCATTAATCCTGCTTCATGAGCCTGTTCAATTGCAAGTTTAAGTCTTTTTACAGCCAACGGATATTCCGCCCTCACATATGCAATTCCTTCATCAGCTCCCATGGCATAAGCTCCAATCAGCATTCCTTCAATCAATGAATGTGGATCACTTTCAATTTCATTTCTGTTCATATATGCGCCCGGGTCACCTTCATCGGCATTGCAGATAATATATTTTTTATCAGAAACTTTGTTGCGCATTATTTTCCATTTCTTATATGTCGGATAACCGGCTCCGCCTCGTCCCCTCAGGTTCGATTCCTTTAACTCTTGAATAATCTCTTCGGAATTCATATTCTTCAGCACCTTATCAAATGCCTGATAACCACCTACAGCTATATAATCATCTATCGATTCAGGATTAATAAGCCCTGCGTTTCTTAAAACAATTTTCTTTTGTCCTTTATAAAAAGGTATTTCGTCCCAGTGGGGTATTTTTTCATAACCTTTCCCATATTCAATATATGCAGTAAGGTAATCCCATTTTTCAATTTTAAAAAGAGCTTTTTTACGATATATTTTTCCTGAAATAAGACCTTTTATTATCTGGTGTACATCTTTGATGTTGACCTTGCTGTAAATCAGCATTGGTTTTTCAGGCATATAAACTGTAACCAATGGTTCTTCGGCACAGAATCCAAAACAACCAACCGGTTTAACTATACACTCAAAGTTGTGTGAAGCAATGTATTTTTTAATTTCATTAAAGAGTAAATCTGCACTGTAACCAATTCCGCAAGTTCCCATACCAACCATTATCATAGGAATTGTGGGTTTAATCTTTTCTAAATTTTGCTGCATTAATATTTCGAGTTCGTATGATTTCATAAGATTGATTCAATATTTTGTTTACATTAATGTTATCTTTCACTTCTTAGCCTGAATTTTCCTTATCACTTCTAAAAGTTTTAACGGATTTACATTGCTGTAAATTACATCATCAACGGCAATTACCGGTGATTGGGCACACTGACCGAAACAGGCTACCGTTTTAATTGTAAATTCATTGTCGGTGGTTGTGTAAAACGACTCATCAATGCTTTCAGTAAATTTGAAATTCAGTATTCTTCCAACTTCATCAAGTAAGGCCTTTGAACCTTTTGTATGACATGCTGTTCCACGACAAACAACAATTGAATGCTTTCCTTGCGGTTTCAGATTAAAAAATGAATAGAAAGTAGCTACACTGTAAACCTGAGTCAGCGGAATTTTCAGTTTTTTTGAAACATAAGTAAGTGTTTCGGGAGGTAAATACTTTAAAGGATTTGCTTCCTGCACATCTTCAAGTGTACTAAGCAACATTCCTGGTTGGTCTTTTCGTTTTTCAACGATTTGATCAAGAATCGACTCGGAAACAATTGTTGAATTTAAGTTTTCCATTTCCATCAATTTTATTAGCATTTAAAGTTCACTTAATACATAAATAGCTTATTGTTATTTAATTAACATATTAATATTTAATTTGCTTTCAACAATACTATTTTTGTAAAAACAAAAATAGTATTTATTATGGAAATATTTCTTTAATAGACAAATATTTTTTATATTTTATGAACAAAAGTTTACACAAAACTCGATAATCTGTTAATGTTTTGCCTATCTAGTCGAGCCTTAAAAAGCCCATTTACGATTATAAAAAATTAAAAAAATGTTAA
>CAYQWD010000277.1:0-4594 GCA_964420955.1 uncultured Paludibacter sp.
TTTCTCCTGATTTTACTCATAATTCCACAAAATTAATGTCCTAAATTGATTCTACAAATTAGTCCAGTTAATTAGGGGGCTAAGACAGTATTAACATATCTTTCCTTAATAAGAACTTTTTAAATGTAGGGCAAACTATTACTTCAATTTCATCATTAATTAACACAAATTTGGGTGTTGGTACAGATTCTAAATAAATTTTCTTATCTTCGATGTAATAATATCCGTAATACACATAATCATTTTTATTTGCTTTTAATTTTTCTGTGATTGTAATATTTTGTTTTGAACCAAAAATATAATAATCAGTCATATATAAGAAAATTACATCAAATTTTACTATAAAAAGAATAGTTCCTACAATCACTAGTAAATAACCAAATGTATCTGACTTTTTTTTCATATTTTTCATTTATTATCTTCTTGATTTACAATTCGGGTCGCACCTATTGATACACTAATTACTCCTATTTGTTTAGCTGTTTCTTGAGTTGTAACATTTATTGCTTGTATTTCTGATGTTTTTAAATCACTCCATCCTGTAATAGCTTTATTAAGCTCTCTTTGTAATTGTCTTTTCCCAACTTTTGCTCCAGTAACTTGTTCTAATGATTTTTTTAGGTACTTTGTTTGAATAGAAATATACATAAAAAAATCTGACAGAATAAATCTGTCAGATTTTTTTAGATAAGATATCAAATTTCAGATTGCGTCTTCCACATTCCACACAAAGGCTCTCAGCCCCATAAGAGCAGATGTAGCATCAAGTGCTTTTAAATCTTCGAGTAGCGGTTTTACTTTTTCATCGGGGATTACAGTTAATATTGCAGAATTTAGCGATGGCCATGCATGTGATCCATAATGAGGTTCTCCGGTTTGTGAACCGCGTCCCTGCACATTATCCCATCGGGTAAATCCCCGCAAATGATTGTAATTAAGTATGTGCAGAACCTGCTCGTAATATGCCTGATCAAATGAAATAAATACTGATTTCATAAAATTTATATTTTTTATTCAGAGTGGTTTTTCATAAACCACCCTGAATCAATGTTAATTAATAATCTGTTTTTCGAGTACAGCACGTCTAATCTTTTTGCGAGTTCTTTTAACTCCCACCGAACCGAATATTGCATAAATAGTGGGAATGAGCACAAGTGTTAAAACAGTAGAAACCGAAAGACCGCCGATAACTGTAACTGCCATTGATTTCCAGAATTCGGAACCCTGTGAATTACTGATAGCAAGCGGAAGCATACCCAGAATGGTAGTAAGTGTAGTCATTAATACCGGACGCAAACGTGAGCGACCACCTTTTACTACAGCCTGAATAATACCCATTCCACGTTCGCGGTTCAGATTGATATAGTCAACCATCACAATACCATTTTTCACCACAATTCCCACCAGCATAATTAATCCGACAAAGGACATCATATTCAGTGTATTTCCGGTAATGGCAAGTGCAAGAATTACACCTGAAATTCCGAATGGAACAGAAAACATAATTATAAACGGATATGTAAGCGATTCAAATTGCGATGCCATAACGATAAACACTAAAAGAATTATCAGAACAAGCAATGTAAACAAATCAGCGAAGGATTCCTGTTGATCTTTAAATGTTCCGCCCACTTCAAGATAAACCTCCGAAGGTATTTCCATTTGTTCAATTTCTGCGTTTATGGCTGTTACTGCTTTATCGATAGTTGTTCCGGAAACTGTAGAAGCAACTGTTACCAAACGTTGACGGTTTTTACGTTCGATAGTTGGTGGAGTAAAACGTTCCACAACTTTTCCAAGGTCTTTCAGTCGAACTGCCTGCCCCTGATTGTTATAAATAAGTATGTTTTCGATATCGGAAATTGACTGACGATACTCTGGTGCATATACGATTTTTATATTGTATTCTTCGCCATCTTCACGGAAAAGCGATGCAGTTAGCCCGTTAATTCTGTTTCGCAGATAGTTTGAAGCCATGCTCATGTTCAGTCCGTTCAGGGCAAGTTTCTCGCGGTCGAATTCAACCTGATATTCGGGACTGTATTCATCACGACTGATTTTTACATCAACCAGTCCGGGAATTTTTGAAATACGTTCACGCAGATCGCGGGCAATTTTATCAGTAACTTCGAAGTTAAACCCATAAATTTCCACATCGAGTGTCGATTGACCACCCATTCCCTGACAGCCACCAGCCAAAACATTTGCCTTTAAAACTTCCGGCATGCGGGCAAGGTCAAGGCGCATACTGTCAGTAATAGCAAACATGGAACGTTCACGCTGATCGAGTGGAAGCATACGGATATTAAATGTAATTACACTCGATGAAGTATTTTGTAAAGAACCCCACACATTGGAACTTGATGCTTGCCCAACAGAATAATTTATCATGTCAACTTCCGGATATTTGTGGCGCCAAAGTTTGTATATTTTATCAGCCAGATCTTTCGAAATTTCCATGCGCGTTCCTACTGGCAGGTTGACTGTTGCGGCAATACGACCGCTATCCTGAGCAGGTATGAAATCGGTACCAATAGAAGAACCCGGAATCAGACTTATAAAAAAGAATATTGTTGCATAAAGTACCATTTTCTTCCGGTTTCGTACCGCCCAGTTTAAAAATTTTGCATAACCGTCATCCAACTTATCAAGTGCCTTTTCAACAGGACTATATAATAATTTGAATAATTTAGAGTGTTTTGGATTGAGTCTGAGTATCTGTGAAGTTAACATTGGTGTTAACGAGAGCGCTGAAACTGTGGATACAATCATTATTATTGTAACTATCCAACCCAACTGTTTGAACATTACGCCAGCCATACCGGTAATCATGGTAAGCGGGAAAAATACAGCCAGCAGTGTAAGTGTTGAAGCGATTACAGAAATAGCAACCTCATTAGTTGCGTGAACCGCAGCGCTTTTTGGACGACTACCACGTTCTATATGTGTTGTAACATTTTCAAGTACTACTATGGCATCGTCCACAACCATACCAATTGCAACCGAAAGTGCACTCAGCGAAATAATATTCAAACTTCCACCGGTAAATCCAAGATAAATAAATGCAGAGACAAGCGAAATAGGAATTGTTATAATGATAATAACTGTTGCCCGCCAGCGACCTAAAAATGCAAGTACTACAAGTATTACAAACAAAAATGCATACATTACTGTTTCAGTTAGTCCGCTAATTGTTTGTTTAATATTATCCGAAGTATTCTGAATAACCTCAATATTTATATCAGGAGGTAGATTCTTTTGAATTTCTGGCAATACTGCCATTACACCTTCGGCAATTTTCACCGAGTTTGAACCGGTTTGTTTTTGCACAACTATAGTAGCGCCCTGCACTCCGTTTGTAAATGTTTGTTGCACACGTTCTTCAAGATCATCCTTCACATTTGCCACATCGCTAAGATAAATAGTTTTTCCTGCCGATGTGCCAACAACAATTCGTTTCAGTTCGGATGCATCCCTGAACTCACCGTTAACTCTTAAAGAATAACTGTCGCTGCCAACATCAATTACGCCTGCGGGAGTATTAAGGTTTTCCATACGAATATTCTGTGCAATTCCTTCAATCGTAAGATGATAAGCTTCAAGTTTCAGCGGGTCGATAAACACCTGAATCTCGCGCTCTGGAGCGCCAGAAATTGACACAGAACCAACTCCATCGATACGGGCGAGGCGATTAGCCACATTTTCATCCAGTATTTTATACAACGCCGGCAAACTCTGATTAGCAGTAGCCGATAGAATTACCACAGGAATCATATCGGTACTGAACTTAAATATTACCGGTTCGGTAATTCCGTCGGGCAGATATGATTTTATCATCCCGATTTTGTCACGCACATCATTCGTAAGCGCTTCAATGTCGTTTCCAAACTCAAATTCAAGTGTAATGATGGATACATTTTCACGGGAACGTGAATTTATATTTTTCAAATTCGCAACTGTATTAAGCGAATTTTCGAGTGGACGCGTAACGTTTGTTTCCACATCGGCGGCACTTGCTCCCTGATATGTGGTCATCACCATTATAGTGTTGGTTTCAATATTGGGTAGCAGGTCGACAGGTAATTTATTGAGAGAAAAAAGTCCGAGAATTACTATCGCCACAAACACAAGCGATGTCATAACCGGTTTTTTTACAGCACTTTCGTATAAACTCATTTTAATATTTACAATTTAATTATTTACAATTTACAATTTAATAAATCCAGGGATTCATTATTACCCGGGAATCCGGAAATCAGACTCCTTAATGAATCAGGTGAATTTTCATAATTAATTTTTCAGCAAATCCACTTCCGTGCCATCCTGCAATTTAACAAATCCTGACACTACAACCTGTTCGCCATTGTTAACACCTGAAAGAAGTTCGTATTCCCTGTCGAGACGTTGTCCGAGTTGAACCTGCGTATAGTGAACCTTTCCATCTTTATAAACATAAACATAGCGCGCTCCTGAGCCTGACTGCTTTACCACAGCACGATCGGGAACCACCACGTGTTTTTGCGAACCAAAATTTACCGATACACGTGCAAACATACCCGGACGAACCTTTGATCCGGGGTTATTCAACTTCAGT
>CAYQWD010000278.1:0-4570 GCA_964420955.1 uncultured Paludibacter sp.
ACAAATCTGAATAGTGTTATCGGCGGGCGGATCCAATTTGAAATAGTGATAAAATGTTAACACTTCGTATATGCGTGCAAGTGGAATATTTAATTCACTTGCAAGATACATGGAGATGTTTCGGGGCACGTAACCATATTGATTCTGTATGGCATGCAAAATCATGATGGTATTGCCTGCTTTATTTTTCCATTGTTCAATATGTTCCTGTACGTCTAATGTAATTTTATCAGGATTTTCGGTTTGAATTTCAGAAATCATTGTAATTGAAGTTTAAATAATATTATTAGTTCGGTTGGATGATTTTCGAATTTATTTTTTGGTTGTCATCAATTTTTTGCAACAAATATACAAAATTTTACTTTATTAAACACATGTATAATTTATTTGATTCAATAATTTTTTACATTTTCTATATTCTCTGATAGTGTACTTTAAAGTATTAATTTTTCTAATTTGAATGTTTTAGAGGCAAAGGACAAAGTAATTTTTTTGAATAAACAAAAATCTTTGTTTCTATCAAATGCTTTGTTAGTATCAAAGTATTTTGCAGAATGAATTTTGTTTATCTTACTTCACTTTCCACTCAATCACTCCGCCCGATTGACCTTTCTGGAGTTTTGCAACAATTTTCAGTCCTGTGGTGGTTATTTTTTTAAAGTTCAGACTATTGTAACAATCTTTCAAAGTAGTATAATAATCATCTGTTTCCACCTCTTTCCATTCATCACCGGCTTTATAAAGCAGTTTCCAGCTTTCGGGTACGCGATAATTTCCATCGTAATGATCGAAACTAAGCCAGTAAACCTGCACATTCTGTACACTTTCAGGCTCGTCGAAAGCATATTCAAGTTCTACATCCACACCTTTTTTCAACCACCAGTAATGATATGGTTTCGATGTGTCTGAAGAAGATTTGGGTTCCCACTGATCGTTTACACCGTAGGCATTCACACTGCGGGCGCGGGAAGCAATAGTCGCTTCGGGTTGCGGACGGGCAATGTCCTGTTTATAAGGAAGCCAGACAGCCATTTCGCCTGCACCGCGATTGTTCCACACCGAATAAGGCACTGCAGTAAATGGCACTTCTGTTTCTGAAATTCCATCAGCAGTATTTGTTACTTTTCGGGCTTTTCCTTTGAGCGTCATTATTCCATTCAGTAAATCAACACGAAATTCGGCTTTCAATTCGGCATTTTTCGGAATATACTTGTCAAACACTTGTTTGTCGGGTTGATCGACAGCTTCGAGGCAATACACAATCGGTCTCAACCTGCATATTGGCAAGCACTTTTCGTATTTCCATCGGAAGTTTCAATTCTACTTTATCGCCTTTTTTCCATTCACGATCAATGGAAATATAGCCATTTTCATTTTTCGCCTGCGTAGCTTTTCCGTTCAACAGAATTTCCACAGGAAGATTTTTAAAATCAGAATAAAAATAAAGATCAGTAGGAACAGGACGGTTTTCTGCCCAGCCCGGGATGCGAAATTTAAGGGTCAGTTTTTGTGTTTTAGAAGGACGAATGAAAAACTTTACATTGCCATCGTTTGGAAAAGCTGTTTCCTGACTGATTTCAATTTTGTTTTTACCAAACAAAATATCGGCTTTGCTTTGCGCATAAAGATTTATGTAAATGGAATTTTCGTTGGTTGCATACATGTAACCCGGCACGGAAGCCATAAAACGCGTAATATTTCCCGGACAGCAGGCACATCCAAACCATGTCTGACGTTCGTGCTGACCCATCGATTCGAGCGGATTATCGTAGAAAAATTTATCGCCGCTGAGCGAAACGCCGGCAATCACTCCATTGTACAAAGCCCGTTCGAGCACATCAATGTATTTTGCATCGCCCGTAACTTGGAACATACGCTGATTCCAGTAAACATTTGAGATGGACGCACAGGTTTCGCAATAGGCTGTGTGGTTGTGAAGTTCGTAGTCGGGACCAAAACCTTCGCCCTGTGCCCGCGAGCCGATTCCTCCGGTAATATACAGTTTTCGCGAAACCATATTTTCCCAAATTCGTGTCAGTGCGTTGAAGTATGCCGTGTCGTTGGTAAGCGCTGCCACATCGGCCACACCTGAATATAAATATCCTGCTCGCACCGCATGACCTTTGATTTCTTTTTGTAGCAGAATGGGTGTATGATCCTGACTGTATTCGCTTAAATGATGCCCATCGGTTCCCCGACCGGTTTCCTCGATAAAATATTTTGCCATGGCAAGATATTTCTTATCGCCTGTTACTTTGTAAAGCTTTGCAAGTCCCATTTCGATAATGGGATGACCTGATGGACGATGAATTTGCCCTGCATTCGGTCCAAAAACCTGACAAACCAAATTGGCATTTTTAATGGCTACATCAAGCAACGTACGCTTTCCGGTCGACTGAAAATGTGCCACAGCGGCTTCGTAAAGATGCCCCGAGTTATAAAGTTCATGACTGTTTATTTTCTCCCAGCGCGCATTTCCCCACCAGCCCGAAAGCCTTGTACAGCGATTTGTTACACAGGTGGTCAAATATCCGTCGGGTTGTTGAGCTGCCGAAATCAAGCTTATCACACTATCGAGATATGCGTCAAGTTTTATATCGTATTTAACAGCTAATGAATACGAAGCGCCTTCGATAATTTTGTACGGATCGGTATCGTCGAACGAAAAATCGCCCTTATGCTCGCCTTTTATAAGTCCGCCTGCTAAAGCAAAATTGTCGAAACGCCCGCTTTCTTCCGACTTTCCGAACGCAGAAGGAATGGACACAGTTCGGTTTGTTTCGATACGTGGCGCCCAAAACTGGTCGGTAAGATGTACATTTGTAAACGGGATTTTCGATATTTTTGCAATATGTTGTGAATGTGCACCTAAACATATTATCAGACCTATTAAAACTGATCTTATTCTCATACGTGGATATGGATTATATAAAAATTTTTTTCAAAAATAATCACAATAATACAAACCAAAAAACGTGAATTGATAAAGTGGATATGAAAGGTTAATTCTGACATATTTGGCTACTAATTCGACATTTTTTTATTTTTTTGAAAAAAATATTTTCTGCCTAATGTAATTTTTTAGCGATTTGTACGACTAATGGATTATAAAATTGAAGAAACGGCTTGGATTTGAAAAATGGTACCAATCACTTCCGCCTTTTTTTTATTGAATAAATAGAAGTATTAAATGGACAATCAGAAACAAAATTTTATTGAACTTGCTGAGCAAAACAAATCGTTGATTTATAAGTTTTGCTATATGTATTCTAACGAAAAGGACACGCCCGAAGACCTTTTTCAGGAAGTACTGATCAATCTTTGGAAAGGATATCCTAATTTCAGAAACGACAGTAAAATTCAGACATGGATTTACCGTATTGCTTTGAATACCTGCGTAACTTTTTTGCGAAAATCGGGAAGAAGTATAAAATCAGTACCGCTAACCGATGATTTGGTGGTGATAGCCGAAAATTCAGATACTTCAACTATTAAAGAATTATACCGGTTGATTAACAAACTCAATGCCGTTGAAAAAGCAATCATTTTATTGTATCTCGAAGAAAGATCGTACGATGAAATTGCTCAGATTATCGGAATTACAAAAAGCAATGTGGGTGTTCGCATCAATAGAATTAAAGAAAAACTGCATCAAATGTCTCAACTTTAAAAATTACAAATTTATGGAACTCGAAGAAATAACAAAAAAATGGAACGATTTGAATGAGCGTTTAGAAAAAACAGAAAAATTCAATCAGAAATTATTAAACGATATGATAAACAATAAACAACAATCAGCAAAAGAGAAATTGATGAAATTTGAATTTAGATTTCTTATTTTCAGTATAATATTTATTTTTTACTCTGTATTTATTTATTATGCCGGTATTTTTAACGGAGCAGCATCCATACTTTTCGGGATTGTTTTTGTGTCGTCGGCAATTTGGCAGGCCTATAAATTGCATCTACTAAAAAAAATGGATATAGCAACAGAAACCGTTACATCACTTATTCAAAAAGCCATCCGTTATAAAGTTCTCACCAAAACTCATACAATCGTAGGTATGACTCTTTTGATTCCGTTTTTCATTTTGCTTTTTAAATTTGAAGAAAAACATTCATCAACTCCAATGCTTATTGCCGTATTTGTAGGTGCCGGAATCGGGTTAATTATCGGATTTTACTTCTTTTTCAAAAATCTACGCGATATCGATGCCTTGATAAAAAGTTATAAGGAAACAAAAGAGTTGGCTTAATTTAATTCCTTACCTACAAACCGTTTTATGCGGTTGTTAGGTAAGAAAGTTGGGCAAATTTTTTGAAATAAAAAATCCGGTTTTATATAACCGGATTTTTTTGTGATTTTATTTGGTTTTTTGCTTAACAATTTTGATTATCTGTTCTTCAAGCTCAATTGCTTTTTCTTCAATTTCACTTGCTTTTGTCAGAATTTCTTCTGCAAAAACGCGGTCATGCATATCTTTTGAATTAATCCGCACATTCATTCCGGCGCCGAGCACTGCCGAGCGAGCAGCTAAAGCGCCCACACCGGCATCCGACACAGAATTCG
>CAYQWD010000279.1:0-4327 GCA_964420955.1 uncultured Paludibacter sp.
TTCAGTGAATTTATTTGAGATGCGATGCTTTCAGCCCCTTTATCACTGCATTTGAAAAGCCATTGGCTTCCATTTCGTTTAATCCTTTAATGGTAATACCGCCTGGTGTTGTAACTTTATCTATTTCAACTTCCGGATGCGATTCATTGGCTTCGAGCAATTCAATAGCGCCACGCAGCGTTTGTAAAACCACTTCCTTTGCCACTTCAGGATAAATCCCCATTTCAACGCCACCTTCCATTGCTGCACGAATGTAACGAAAAGCATAAGCAATTCCACAGGATGAAAGCGACATAAAGGCGTTGAGTTGAGTTTCCGGAACAAGAAAAACTTTTCCGAGTTCGGCAAACAGAGATGTTATCAGATTTTCCTGTTCCTTGGTTGCATTGTGCGAAGATACAGTGGTTGCGCTTTGCAAAACATCGACTGCTGTGTTCGGAATAACCCTGAAAAGAACAGCATCAGTATCGAAAAATTCAGTTAACTGTTCAAAATTCACACCTGCTGCTATCGAAACTATTATCTGTTTTTTATAATCGAGTTTACGCTCAATTTCATTTGCAATTGTCTTAATCAACCATGGTTTTACTGCAAGAATCACAATATCAGCATCTTCTATTATTTCAATATTCGAAGCGCTAATTGTAATTTCCGGAGCAAAACACTTTAAGTCGTTCAAATTTTTTTGAGAAATATCACTTACGTAGATGTGGTTATTTTCGACTAATGTACCTCTTGAAAGTCCACGGGCAATTGCTCCACCCATTTTTCCTGCTCCAATTACGGCAATTTTCAGATTTTTTGTTTCCATATTCCGATCGATTTATTGTGGTTTGGAATTATTATTGCAAAGATAAACAAGAAAATTAAAAGCAATTAAAATTTAATGGCTTTTTGTCTGCCTTAATATGCTATAAACTTATGCGCAAATTTCCCAGAATTCCCCAGCGTGTTGTTCCCGGACGTGCATTGTCTGAAAGTCGCCAAACCGACTGTAAATTTAACACTCTGAAAATATTTGCGACACCTACACCAATTTCCATATAGGGATTTTGAACCGGATAAACAAAATCAGGAAAGTCGAGCATATTTTTATGAGAATTTCTCAGTCCGCCGTACAGTATTTTAAACGAGAACATTTCACGTAAATTCAAATGTTTAATAAGTGGAATCTGATTAAAAAGCAAGCCATCTGTAATCAAATCATTGTGCATGAGCAGATATTTATCGGTAACATATTCCATGCTGTACAAAAGACTGAATTTATCGTAACTGTAACCATAGGATTCGCTTCCCGCCGGAATATCGAGCAGCGGATATGGCAAATCGCCCAATGTTAAACCTCCCTGCAAAATGTAAATCCATTTACCGAAACCAAGATTCACGTCCTGTTTTACGGTTGCCTGAAATTTTGCATAATTTCCAGAAATTTTCCCTGCCTCAAACTGTCCCGCTTGTAACATTGCATAAAAAAGCGGGCGATAATTACGAATGTGAATGCGCTGAAAATGATCGTCGTAAGTTCGTTCGTCAAACGAAAGTCTGCCAGCAAGAACCAACGAACTGTATTTTATGGATGAAATATTCTCATTTCCCAAAGTCATAGGTAACCATCCCGAAGGTAACAGTTCAATTTGTCTGAAAACAAGTTTTGTTTCCAAATCGGAGTTTATATCGGAAGTCAGCATGGCATGCAATTCCTTTCTCCGGTTCAGTCGCGTACCAGTCCGAAATCCGATGATAGTATTTGCAATATCGGCATCGCCCGTTACAAGCGGATTTTCGCGCAACATAAAGTTATTATAATTATAATCGATACGCCGATATTCATTGGTGTAACCTATCCTGAACACGGTGTTTAATTTCCGGTTCAGTTTCATCTGTGCATAACCCGAATATGCAGGCTCCCGGTTTTTAAAACCATAACCAAAATGCCCTCCCAGTCCGAAATCTTTCCACATTTTCTCATTTGTACGCAGCGGCAAATTCATTTTAAAACCTTCTATATCGGTTAAGCGCATAATTTCCTGAATCTTTCCTATCTCAATTTTTCCAACAGGAATATAACCAGTTATAGCTATATCGGCAATCCATTTGGCAGTTTTTATCAACCGTGTGTCGTTAAGCAGCGAAAGCCGTTCGTCAATTTCGGCAGCTTCGTATTCGCTACCGGCAAAATTTTCATCGCGTGGTGGTAAATTTTCTCCGAAAACGCTCACAGTTTTTTTGCTGATAAAAAGTTCCGGTTTTTGATTTATGCTATCAGCCATAACTTCGTAAAGCATATTCATCGTAATTTTTTCTTCGGAAGGAATCCAAAGATTATTATCGCTTTTTTCAAAACGTTGCGCGATACTGAGATGGCGAATATAATTGATGTTAGCGAGTGGCGAGAGTTTTGCATCAATCGATACTAAAGCAAAAGTGGCTGAATCAATCCACATAGTGCCATTAAAAGCAAGATTTTTGGGATTATTGCAGTAAAAATTTACTTTATAAAGTTTGTTATTATCTTTTTTTATGCTATCAGACAAAAAATATTTGTAATACAGCGTACCGTTAGCCGATAATGGACTTATCAGGTTTTTATCCATAAACAGAAAAGTGTTCTGGTAGAAATTCACTGATGATTGAACTTCACCCACAAGTTGTTCGGCAAACAATTGCGATTTTTCGGGCGATGCAAAAGTGTTTTTACTAATTTTAGTTTTGATTTTCCCGTTTTGCAAATAAGTATTTTCCGACATGAAAAGTGGAACGATCAAAGCGCTGTCATGTTTTGTTAAAGCGCCTGCAGTCAAAGCGTTAAAAATTCTACGATTTACGTTGCGTTGATTTACCTTGCCAAGCAAAGCGAGATTTTGCTCTCTTTGTTCAATCGTAATATCAGAGTATTGTGTTATATCATTCACTTGTTTAAAACGGCGAACATTTTTCAATAAAGGTATGGCAGGATTAGCCCCGGGAATAACAATCACATCCTGCAACATGGTGTAATGCTCATCGAGTAAAACTTGCATTCCAATGCTTTTTCCGGATTTAATTCTGATTTCTTTTTTTTGGTAACCAATTGAAGAAAATACAAGCACCGTTTGTTTGGGATCATAGCTTTTTATCATGAAAAAACCCTCATCGTTCGTTTTAACACCATTCGAAGAACTTTTAAAAAACACGTTCACATCGGGCACCGGCGCTTTATCAATGCTGTTGAGTACCTGCCCAATAACTGTGGTGAGCGACTCCTGTGCATGCAAAGATAATTTCGGCTGTATCAGAAACATTATCAGCAATAATAAATTTAAAAAGATATTCTTGAAGTTCATTCCGTGTTTTTATTGTTCAAAGGATGACATTCTAAAATTGTTTTTCGCAATAAATGTACATCGATATGCGTGTAAATTTCGGTTGTAGTTATGGATTCGTGTCCGAGCAAAAGCTGAATAGCGCGCAGATTGGCTCCGTTTTCGAGCAGGTGCGTGGCAAACGAATGCCTGAATGTGTGCGGACTTACATTTTTATGAATACCTGCACGCTCGGTCAAATCTTTTACAATTGCAAAAATCATTGCACGCGTAAGTTTTCCACCGCGCCGGTTTAAAAACAATATGTCTTCTGCTCCTTTTTTTATTTTTAGAATATTGCGATCGATAAGCCAGAGTTTAATTTGCTGTAAAGAAGTTGGAGAAAGTGGCACAAGCCTTTGTTTACTTCCTTTACCTTCAACCAGCATATAACCTTCGTTGGCATAAATATCCGATATTTTAAGTCCGGTAAGTTCCGAAACGCGCAAACCTGAACCGTATAATGTTTCAATAATTGCCTTATTGCGCTGTCCTTCGGGCTTCGATAAATCGATTGCAGCAATAATTTCATCAATTTCCTTTACAGCTAAAACTTCGGGTAAATGAAAACCAGTTTTGGGACTTTCAATTAATTCAGTAGGATTATCATCGCGTTTGTTTTTATAATTCATGAAATAATAGAAAGAACGAATTGAAGACAACATGCGGGCTTGCGAACGCGGATGGATTCCTGCACTTGCCACTTCGATAAAAAAATCTCTGATATGATCTTTCTGTGCATCCTGAATTTCAATTCGGGCATCGTTCAGATAAGTTTTAAATTGTTGCAAGTCCGATTCGTAAGCATTTATCGTGTTGTCCGATAATGCTTTTTCGAGTTTCAGAAATAAATGATATTCTTCGAAAACAGAAATCATGCGCAAATTATGAAAATCAGGCTTACTACATTGGATTTTGGGGTGCAAAGATACAAAAAGTTAACGACACTCCTTTTTTAAGAATTCATTAAGCAGGACAGACAACAC
>CAYQWD010000279.1:4337-4555 GCA_964420955.1 uncultured Paludibacter sp.
TTTTTTCTATATGTGCGAAAAATATGTGCGCTTTTTGTTAATTTTGTATTCATGTTTCCGACAAAAAATGTCAATCCTGAAAATAATCAACACATTAACGTAATAAAAATCCTGAAATGAAATCCACACGAAACATCAAAACCTGCTTCTGCTTATCATTATTTATTTTTCTGCTGATTTTTCCTGCTTCGGCATGGGATTTTACAGGACACAGAGTT
>CAYQWD010000280.1:0-4287 GCA_964420955.1 uncultured Paludibacter sp.
ATTAAAACTCTGATAACTTGCAGAAATACCAAGATTCACCTGCCAGTCATAATTAAGATAAATGGCATAAGCATAAGATAAATCCACATCGGTTTTAGTAGTATATCCAATTTTATCGGCAAGCACCTTTAAACCAATTTGAGTATATAAATCTTCAATATATACATTTCCTGAAGCAAACATGGTTGTCGGTGCACCCGGAAATGTAAGCCATTGTTTGCGGGTGCCCATGCTAATTTCACCAAAATAGGAATCGTTGATGGCGGCCGGACTTACAGTGTACATATTATCCCCAAAATTATTGAAACGGATATTCGACTGTGCCTGCAGCTGAAAACTTGCTATCAAAGAAATCAGTATATATATTAAGCGCATTTTAATCATAAAACCTTATCGAATAACAGTTACATAACCTTTAACCGTTTGCCGTGCTCCGGTTGCTTGTGTATAAGTAATAACATAAAAATAGGTATCACTCGAAACATATTTTCCATTGTGAGTTCCATCCCAGCCATCGGCGCCTTCATGTAATAATACTCCGTTGCGGTTATAAATCTGCACCTGACAACCTTTCATAAACACGCGGTTTTCTTCGTGAGAACTACCCGGTATAATTGTATTTGGAAAACTGCCGATGTTGACTTTAATCCGTTTTGTTGCATATTCTTTACAACCCTTCGGGTTTGTTGCCGTTAATAAAATATCGAAATAGTCCTGCGCAAAAAAATGATATGTATGTTTATAAGGCAATTCAAGTGAAGAACTCAGAGTGCCATCGCCAAAGTTCCAGAGATAGTTTTTGGTAAATGGAACAAATGTTTGTGTACTAAATTCAATCGTTTCTCCTAAATTAATCTCTTCTTTATCTGTAACAATTTCGTAACCAAACTTATAATATTTGGTTTCAAAATTCAGTTCACCTTCGCAACCATAGCTGTTTTTACCCCACAATGTAAACTGACCCTCGTAATTAATTTTAATATTATTTTTACCTGAACCGGTGCTCCACGAATACGCATTTGCATTTTCGCCATAAACAGTTATTGTATCGCCCTGACAAAACCATACAGTTATTTTATTGTTTACAGTTTCAACGGTTCCTGTTGAACTGATAAATAAATTCGGGATAAAGTTTTTGGGGAATAACTTTCGTACAACCGGATATTCACATTTCGTGAAATTATCAACTACAATTAACTCAACGAAATATTGCCCAGATACATTGACCAGCAAATTATCCAAATCGAATTCCGTGGCTTTTCCCTGTCCTGAATTCTGTCCCGAGAAATTCCACTTGAATGTATGTTGAATTCCCAAAACATTTTCTGGTGCTATTGCCTCAAACCGGTATTTATTGCATGCTGTTTTCGTGAATTTAAAATCGAAAACAGGCAAATGCAACACAAACGGTGTTACTGTTAATGTAAAAATACAGCTTCTTTCATCAGTAAGTTTTACTGTTATTAACTTTCCATTCAAGGAATTATCCGGCACAAAAGTTTTCCCGATTGCCAATTCAGTAAGTCCATCAAACCATTTAATTGTATGGTTACCCACACCTCCGCCCGAAGTAACTGTATATTGTTTTAGTATTCGTTGATTATTGCAATCGAAAATCAATAAAGAATCAACACTTGCTGTCAATGCAGGAGCTCTATCAATTTTCACTTCGAGCGATTTAGTACTACAATTATTATCGTCATACATTTGGATAATGTATGTGCCTTGCTGAATATCGGATAATATTGTGTTTATTCCAGCCAAATCTAATTTTGCAGACTCGGCAGTTTGATTTTTTCTAGTCCAAGTAAAAAGATATTTACTCCCCGGATTCAAAATTCCTCCACCCGGACTGCTAATAACAATACTTCCTCCTTTATTCGGATTATCATCACAATTCAACACAGGATTTCCTATGGCTGTAAAATACAACTGTGAGGGTTCGTTTATAATAAATAGTGAATCAACTACACAATTATTATCATCAGTTACCGTAACTTTATATTCACCAACAGACAAATTTTTAAGTTCACGCGGATTAGTATATGTTGTATAAACTACAAAATTTGAAGTGCCTGCTGCTTTTTTCTGCCATAAATATTTATAATCCTTTGTAAAAGTTCCTCCGGAGTTTTTGATATATATTTCACCATTAGCTTCACCTTTACATTTTACATCGTAGGCTTTTGTAAGTTTCTTATCAAATATCAATTTTGCAGGATTGATAAAAGTACACGAACTTTCGTAAGCAATACTTATTCCGTTTTGATCAAATATTGAAACCAAATAATTCCCTTCAGATAAATTACTAAATGTGTGAAAATTGTTTGTTGTGATAACACTGTCAATTTTTGAATTGTTGTTGTTTTTATCAATCAGTCGGATAACAGTGTTACCTTCCATAATTCCGTATATATTGGTAATTTCAATCGAGGCAGTTTCCCCATGGCATTTAATATCGTTACATCTGATATTAGCAGTAATACCGGGTACAACTCTGACTGTAAGCTGATAAGTAGTTTCGCAATTTCGGGTTTTTGCAGTAACGTTATAAACAATATCTGCATAAGCTCCTGAATAGCCACTCTTCAAATTCAATGTTTGTTTAATACTGTCGGTGTATACAGAAGTCTCTGTTGCCCCCAAAATATCCGGATTTGGTTGACTTATTGTCCAGATATACTTTGTATTATCAGGAATTACATTGCTGTTTACTCCGTTTACAGGTGTAAAATTATAAGGATTTACCGATTTTGCTACAGTAAATATTGAATTAGTAATTATTGCCCTTGGCACAACTGTTATAACATTATTAACTGTGTTAAATGCATCGCAACACGGTTGCTGAGTGTCATTACATTTTGGAGTTATTCTGCAATAATAATTAAAAGTGCCCCATCTTATATTGTCAGGTGTATATTGCCATGAAGTAGCGCCGGGAATCGGGTCAGGTCTGATTCCATCAGTGGAGTACCATTGATAGTTGGCTGCTGGATTATTCTCAATACCATTATAAATTGCCTTTAATGGTAGAATAGCATCGCCTGCACAAATTGTTTGTGAACCATTTGGAGCTGTATCTTTCGATGGATTTACAGTAATATTAAAACTTATGGGATTTCCCTGACAACCTAAATTTAAAGGATAAAGAGTAATTGTTGAAGTCAATGGTGTTATTCCGGGATTTAAAGCAATAAATGAAGGCAAAAATTCCTGTCCTTTAGGAACAGTATTGCTTGCAATTAATCCAATAGCAGTATTACTGTTAACCCAACGAACCCCCTGACTGGCATTCTGAACTTTAAATTGAATTCGAACAGGTTGATTTTCACAAACCACGATATTCCTCACTGCATCAATTTTTGGTTCAGGTTCAATTTCAAATTCCTTTTTTGCAGGAGTAGTTGCACAACTGGTTGTTATATCCAGAAAAGCAGTATACTTACCAAGTGTATTGAATGAAAAAGAAGGAGTAGGATCATATGATCTAAAAATTGTATCTCCTTCTGCATCTGTTATTCTCCAATAGTATTTGTCTATATTGATTCCGTAAGTCTCAATATTCGCTTGTGCAGTTACATTAACAGATGTCTCTATAAGGCAGGCATCCATATTTAATATATTTATTTTAGTGTTTCCAGGAACAATAAAATTTTTTATATCAACAATGGTATTACAATTATTGCCGGCATATTTCAACCTCACCTGATATGAACCGGAACTGTTTCCTCCTTTGTAATCTCCTTCTATAAATTCGGGTGTATAATGGTTGTTGTTGAAATTTTGATTTATGCTTTGAATTAAATTTCCATCTTTATAAATTTCCCAGATAAATGTTTGAGCGGTAGGTCTTCCTTGAGCAGATAAAATATCATTCTGTTTAATTAATAATGATTTATCTGTATTATTTGAAAGTTTAAACTTCAGATAACTACAATTTATTTCACTTTCTTCAACTTTAATTACAGGTACAATTGATGGATTTATTATAATAGTTTGAGGTACCATATTACCACCACAATGATTACCAGCATATAATTTTGCTTGATAAATACCAGGTTTGTAAAATACAACATTTATGTCAGGAGTACCCTGTGACCAGCTTAAAAAATCGGCATAATTAGGGAAACCATTGTTGTTTCCAAAAGTTCCTGATTTAATTTCGAGTATGCTTCTATCAAAAGTTACAATTTTTCCTGTTTCATCAACAATTTCCCAGTAAGAAGTTCCTGTCTGCTGGCATACAGCAATTATTGTTGAATTATCATCGGGCGAAACTCCTCTGAT
>CAYQWD010000280.1:4300-4533 GCA_964420955.1 uncultured Paludibacter sp.
ACGCCATTAATTTGAAAAATCTCTTTTTCACATTTTACTATTGGTTCCTGATCTAATTTTACTTCTGGCGCTTGAGAAACAAAAATACCTGCATAAGTTACCGATGTTTTACCGCATTTATTTTCAGCTGTAATGGTAAGGCTATACGAATTGGGTTTTGTAGTGGAACCTACTACATTATTTACCCCACAAGATGTTTTTTTAAATAAATATACTATTTCTGCGGGTATTTC
>CAYQWD010000281.1:0-4475 GCA_964420955.1 uncultured Paludibacter sp.
CCCGAACGAAAAATAACGATATCGCCTATTTTAACTTCGTAAGGCGTACATTTAGTAACAATACCTACATCGCCTTCGCGCAATGTGGGATACATGCTGTAACCCTTCATGCGAAAACTCAGCCTGTTGTTGTCTGTCAGAAGTGTTTCCACAAAATCAAGAAAATGCTCTTCAATTTCGTTTCTTATCATTGTTTCGGAATTTGTACCTGCTTCTTAAACTCTGAAGATGGATTCTTTTTTTCTGATATGCTTCCTTGTTGCATTAAAAGTATTTTCTCTTCTGTTTTTCAATTTTTCCTTTCAAGTTACATGATTTTCATTATCCACCACAAAATTTATTACTTTTTCATCGGGAACAAAGCCAAGCTCGAAAACCTGTAAATGTTCAAGTGCGCTATTGAAAAAGTTAAACTGGTTATTAATCTGTTTTTTGTCAAAGTTATTTTGAATGAAAAATGCCATAGAGCGCGAAAGGGCTGCAGCACCTGAAAGTTTTTTAATTTTATTTTCGGGAGAATGACTTATCAGATATACAAATTTCACCGGTGCTTTTTTTGGTTTGTCAGGATAAAACATAGGTGTGTTAAATGCAAAAATTTGTCCATCAATTTGGCGGATAATTATGCGATCATCGTTAATTACTGTGCAACCATTTTTGTTCCAAATGTCTGCCATTGTACTTTTTCCGTTACCTGAAAAACCCGTGAAAATACGTCCCACTTTTCCATCGTAAACACATGAAGCGTGCATCATTGCCGAACCTGTTTTCTGTGTCAGATAGTGCATCATAATTGGCCCGAACGGATATTTCAAGGGATAATAAAATCCATCAGCTTCAGGTTTGCAGTATAATTTCCACGCACTTAAATCAGAGTTTAATACTGCAATTTGCTGCAGTTGATTTATGTTTTGCTGGTTGTACATTGCAAAAAGCAGGTCATCATTATTTTGATATATACTGTAAAATTTCTGAAATTCGTTTTCAGCCTCGAAAACCGGAGTTCCCAATTCGGAAATTATATCGGGGAAACCATCCATGCAATCAATTTTTATATCGGGCTTGCTTTCAGCCGATTTGCAAAGGAAAGGCAGATAACCTGATTCAAGTTTTATGGGAATTTCTGCATTAAGTTCGATAATAAATTCTGCAATTGAAATAATAATACTATTTTTCATTGTGAATTTCTTTTGGTTAATTTTTTAGCAATACTGCAAACAAACGTTCTATAAAATTTTCGAGGTCATGTTGTGCAGTTGTTTCATCCACGTCGAAAGTTTCGGTGAGCATTTTTATAATGTCGTCCGAAGTAGTATTTTCTTCTATATTTTCCCAGATAAATTTTCCGGTTTCATTCATGGTAAACATTTCGTTCATTTTTGCAACGTTACCTGCAAGCGGAACCAGTATCAACTCGTTTCCCATTTCGCGAACTACAAATTTGTTTTTCTTTTTATAAATGATATTTAAGTACATAGTTACAATGATTTTTTTTAGTTTTTTTTGCAAAGATAATTATTTATAGCTAAAAAAATTGCCTCATGTAATCCGAAGGCAAACAAATTTGGATAACATTTGGAAAGTTATCAGGAGTTCAGATATCGTGAGGGCGAGCATCCAAACTGCGCCTTAAAGCATTTGCTGAAATAGAACGGGTCGTTAATGCCAACCATATAAGCCACTTCAGAAACATTATACTTGTAAGTTTTCAGCAATTCGGCAGCTTTTTTCATTCGATGCACCCTAATAAACTCGTTCGGAGTGTAACCCGTCAGATATTTTATTTTTTTGAAAAAAAGCGTTCTGCCTGTATGCAAGATTTGAGCAAATTCGTCGACTGTAAAATCTGCTTCAGTATAATGGAGTTCAAACACTTTTTCAACTTCACGAAGAAATGCTACATCTTTATCAGGCAAATCAGTTATTGAAATATCCTTTTCTTCTGTTTCGGTAATTTCTTTTAGCGCATAATGTTTGTGTAATTGTTCCCGTTTTTCAATCAGTTTGTTAATTTGAAGCAACAAATGCTTCATGCTGAAAGGCTTGCTAATGTATGCATCAGCTCCCGCATCGATGGTTTCCGAGTTTATTTCATCGGGAACATAAGCTGTAAGCAGAATAACCGGAATATGACAGGTGTTAAAATCATTTTTAAGTTTACGTGTTAAGTCAAATCCATTCATTCCCGGCATCATTACATCACAAATAATAAGGTCAGGGTCGCTATTAGTGGCAAGTCCGAAACCGGTTTCACCATCTTCGGCGGTTGTAACATCGAAATGCGGTGAAAGTTTGTTTGTCAGAAAATCGCGTATGTCGTGGTTATCGTCAATAACCAAAATTTTATATTTTATACCTACAGCCGGAACAAGCGGAATAAAATCGAGCAAGGTTTCGCTTTCTGTTTGCAGGTAAAAATCGCTTAATCTGATACAATTTTCGTCATTTTCTTCTCTTGTTTTCTGATTTTGATCACACACGAAATCTTCCGGTTTATAAATGCTGTTATCAAGCGAAAGTTCAAGCGTAAATACCGAACCACCGCCTTCATTTTCAGCAAAATTCACCTTTCCGTTATGTAATACGGCAAATTCGTTAACCAGCGAGAGACCTACTCCGGTTCCGTTTTCTGAAAAATTTATTTGCATAAATCGGCTGAACAAAAGATGTTGTTTCTCCTGCGGGATTCCTATGCCGTTATCAGCCACACTTATTCTTAGCAGCATGGCATTTTCATCAGCTTCGGCTATAAGGTTTATTTTTCCGCCGCGAGGTGTGAATTTAAAAGCGTTCGACAGGAAATTGAAAATAATTTTATCAACTTTATTTTTGTCGATAAAAATAGGAATGGTACTTCTTGATGGTAAAAAATTGTATTCAATATTCGATTTGGTGGCTACATTGGAAAAACTGGTATAAATTTCTTTGAGGAATTCAACCGCATCAACGCGCTGCAGATTAAGTTTCTGTTTGTTGTTTTGCAATTTCCGAAACTCCAGCAGTTGTTCAATCAGTCTGAGCATGTGCGATGTGTTTTTATCTAAATCGCTTACAATTTGCTGTATGGGTTCTGTCATTTTTTGTTTTAGTTCGTTCAGCGAGTCAACACTGCCTTTTATGAGTGTGAGCGGTGTGCGAAACTCATGACTGATATTCGTAAAAAAACGTAATTTGTAATCGGTCAACTGCCTTTCAACTTTAACATCATTATCGAGTTTGTAAAATTTAATTATCAATTTGTAGATAACATATCCTGAAATGATTAAAATAATAAAATATAGTAAATAAGCCCATCCGGTAAGCAATAAGGGTGGTTTTATTACTATTTCGAGTGTAGTTTCATTCTCATCCCATTCGCCCCGATTGTTGATGCTTTTCACTCTGAAAATATATTTTCCGAATGGAACATTGCGGTAAGTAGCAATATTGTATGCACCGGTGGTATTCCAGCGTTTTTCGTAATTCTCGAGCATAAACTTAAACTGATTAGCTTTTGGGTCCTGAAAATCCAGATTGGCAAACTCAATATGGAAAACTTTGTCGGAGGCTGCCAGTACAATTTTATCAGAATAGGCTATTGATTTTTTTAGCGGAGTGTTTTTTTTGCCGATTTTTGCTTCTGCATCATATATATAAAAACCTGTTAATTTAACTTTGTTTGATCGAACAACAGTTTCTTTTAAATCCTTCGGATTGAAAAGATAGAAACCGTTCAAACTTCCCCAGCACATTCTGCCATCAGTTAGAGCAAGTCCGGCAGTTTCAGAAAAAATATTTGAAGAAAATTCATCTGAAAACTTGAAATATCTGAAAAGATTTGACTCCGGATTGAAACTGTGCAATCCACTTTCAGTACTTATCCATAATGTACTGTCATTATCCTCCTGAATAGCCATAATGTTGTCATTGGCTATTCCTTGCTTGTTTTTATATGCAATAAATTTACCATTTCCATTTTCATCTTCGCCAGTAAAAAGATTTATGCCTCCGCCTGCCGTTGCAAACCAGATTCTTTCCTTTGAATCCTGAAAAATATATCGCACTTCAGGATTGCTGAGGCTGTTTGGCAAATTATTTTTAAAGGAATAATGTCTGAATGCTGAAGAATCTTTTAGCAGATGATCCGGATGAAACCGTAAAACACCGTTTGAAGTGGCTACCCAAATTTCACCATTTTTGTCCTCGTAAATATATCTGTTAAACCGTATCCAGTCATCTTTTGTGAAATAACTTTTAAAACCTGCGGTATTGTCAAATCGGGTTTTTACGCGTAAGCCTCCACCAAAAGTCGCCACCCAAAGTCGTCCTTTACGGTCGAACAAAGCTCCGAAAACATTATTATTCCCCAAACTGCCTGGTTTTTCCGAACTCTGATAATGCACAGGATGCTTTATGTCGCCGTTTACAAGTTCAATCAATCCATTGCCACGTGTGCCAAGCCAAACCGAACCTTTGCTGTCTTGTGTAATGCTGTA
>CAYQWD010000282.1:0-4467 GCA_964420955.1 uncultured Paludibacter sp.
ATTTAATCTTATTTTTCACAAAAAAATTATTTCACTTTCAGGTTTCAGAATAAGGATTTTCAACCGGTACAACAATAATTTAAAAGCAGGTTTTATATCTTTAATTGGAAAATAGTTACCTTTTGATATTCTAAGTATAAAACCCGATTTATGCGCAATTATTATTTATTCATTTTACATTACAAAACCAGTTTCGGTGCCATTGGAAGTTTTTGAAAATAAAAATTCAGAAACAAAACGCTGATAAAAACTGAATTTGCCATGTAAAAATAAAACTTAATTTCTGATTTACATGAAAAATAAATTTATTGATTAAAAATTTTTTCAAACTTAAACCTGATAACAAGTTTGAGTTTGATCCGACATAACCAATTGAATCGTTGCTAAATTTCAGTATTTACGAAATACAAACAATAACAATTACTCCTAAAGTATTAACAACCAGGATTAAAATTTATTCTTACAACTTTTTAATTTAATCTCAGCTAAAACAATTTTTGGAAAAACTTTTAAAATATTTGTTACTCTGTTCGATTGTTTTTTTGGTTCATCATATAATCTGTACAGCCATTGCAGTTTAATTCGTTTAATCCACAAAGGTGGAATCTTAGCACCATTTGTTGTGCCTGAAAAGAAGCCAAAAATTGCTCCAAAACCAAACATTACTCCTCTTTTTAGATGCGGTTGTAATCTAAACATAAACTGTTCTTGTTTAGGAGCACCTAATGAAACCCATATTATATCCGGATTAAAATCATTTATCATTTTAGCAATTCCCACATAATCAAACTCATTTACTTTTTTAAATGGAAGTGTTTCAAAACGCATGTTCTCAATTTCGGGATCAATCTGACTTAATTTTTTCTTTAAACCAATTAAAATTTCATCGGTAGATCCTAAAAAAAATTGTTTATACCGTTTCATCTTTATAAACTTAATGAACAAATCATTACCACAATAGTTATTGAATTTTGTTCCGTAAATTATATTCAGAATAACCGGAACCCAGGCACTATCACAGTTATTAACAATCGCTTTATTTAAAACATCCAAATGATCGGAATTTTGATGGGCTATTACGAGATTGTTCATATCCATTGAACAAACATAACCCGGTTTACTCTCATTAATATGTTGGATAATTATATCATCAACTTTTTGTTGATCAAATTCGTAATTAATCTTAAAATATTTCTCCATTTTTAAATTGCAATTCCCCAATAAATAAATTTGGTTTTTGAATCAGTTGTAAGTTTGTGCTCCGTATTACAAGGAATCTGAACGAAAGTACCTTGTTCACAAAAAATTTCATTATTTTTTATGCAAAAAATTGCTTCTCCCTCCAAAAAATAATAAAACTCTTCCATAGTAGGATGATTGTGCATTTCTATTACATCATTATTATTTAATTCACCTAAAGCAACTTGCGTTAAATTTGTTTGGGAATTAATATTTTTTGCGAGCACATATTTTCTTCCACTTCCGTGTGAAGTTGGCTCATAATCTATTTCGTTTATTGATCTAATTATCATTTTTTAAAATCTTACTTGCAATCCATTCATATTGTAGTTTTAATCCTTCGTTTAAACCAACCTTTGGTTCCCAACCCAGAATTTCGTTTGCTTTTGAAAAATCTGCACTTCTGGCTTTATCACCTTCAGGTTTAGTTTTATCATAAATAATTTCAATTTTTTTTCCAGAAATATTAACTACTGTTTCTGCTATTTCTTTTATAGAAGTACAAACTGAAGGACCTATTTGAACAGTTCCTTTTCCCAAACCTTTTTCTATTGATAAACATATCGCATTAACAACATCGTCAACATGAATAAATGCACGACCTTGTTCGCCACTTCCCCATACAATAAATGGCTCATCAGGATAGTTAATTGCTTTACGAATTAGTGCAGGTATAACTTGACTTCTTTCACCAAAATCACATGGAGAACCATAAACATTGTGGAACATTAAAGTACAGGTAGGAATACCAGTTTCTTTTTCTAAATATTCAGTCTCGAGCTGTCCCATTAATTTACTCCAACCGTAAGCTGATTCAGGTAATGCAGGATAAAGTTCTTCTTCACGTAGTGGTATTACATCCAAGGAATTCTGCCTTGTTAAAGGAAAACTACACGCTGTTCCGATATAAATAAATCCTCTTATTGATTCTTTAAATTTTCGAACTGAATGTATGGTGTTTGAATTAATTATGATATTCTCACGAAATAATTCACCTTGATTATTAAAAACATAATTAATTCCTGCCACGATATCTGCCAAATGAACTACGTATTCAACTTTTGGCAATACAATTTCTGCCGTATCAGGTTTTAAAAGGTCTAATTCAAAAAAATGTGTTTCTAACGGAATAACCGGATTTCCGTAATCATCATTTAGATATTCAATTTTCCCTCTCCATAAATTATCAATTACAAATACTTCATTTCCCTCTTTAACAAGTCTCTTAACCAGGTTTGAACCTATCATACCTGCTCCACCTGTTACAAGTATTTTTTTCATATTTTTTATTATTTTAATAATTCTTTATAAATCAAATCTATATTGTTTGCTATCGCATTAATATTAAATTTAGTATTAATAAGAATTTGTGATTCATTTATTAATTTACTTTGTAAAAATTGATCGTATATTAATTTGTTAATCTCTTCGACTAACATTGTAATGTTTCCTGGTTCAAAAATTAACGCATTTTTTTCATGTACTAAAATGTCCTTTAATCCCCCAATTTTTGTACAAATTACAGGTAATCTGTAAGCCCAGGCATCTAATATTGCCATTGGAAAACCTTCTGTATAACTTGGCAAACAAAAAATACTCGATTCATGGAAAATAGTATCTTTATAATCACCTGAAATCCAACCTGTAAATCGAACTTTCTGTTCAATTCCCAAATTTTCGCAGAGTTTTTTTGCTTTCTCAATTTCACCGTTTCCGGCAAATGTTAATGTCCAGTCTGGATGTTCTTCTGAAATAATTGAAAAAGCCTTTATTAAATCTTGATAACCTTTCAAAGTATTTATTGATCCAGCAAATAAAATATTTAATTTTTTCTGAATGTCATTATTGTCTACATTGACTGAAGGATTATAAACAACATGAATATTTTTAAATTTATATTTTTGTAATAATTCCTGTTTTATTACTTCGGCTAAAACAATAGTGCAATCAGCATTTGAAAAGAAAAATTGATATATAAAATTTACTTTCGAATTGATTATTTTTTCTGAACCTGAATGTATTTGTATTACTGTTTTTTTTTTAAATATTAATGCAAAAATAAAAAAAGGTAACTTTCTAATTGCTGTTATCCACCAACTTAAATGGATATGTACCATGTTGTATTTTGGCAAGCACCATAAATATTTAAGAAAACCTTTTATATAAATCAATAATCTGGATAATAAATTTGCATCAATATGTGTTTCAATCCACTTGCAATTCCATTTTTCCCACAAATAACTATTATAATATGATTTTATCACTGAAGTTATTCCGCCTTTAGTTTTTTTAGAAGGTCCTATAACTAAAATCTTTACTTGCATAAATTTGGGGATATGTATTTAGTTTTTTTTAAAGTTGGGATTTTTTAAAGCGTGATTTATATTCAGACTCTTCATCGAAATCAAAAACTCTTTCATAACCCGACTTTAATAACTTAACCGGAATACCGCCAATTACTGAATATGATTCAAATTTTGACAAATAAGTTTTGTTTAATAAGCTATAACTGCTTACAGTAGTAAAGTCGGGGGTTTCAGTGCCGTGCATTAATGAACATCTGTTTCCGATCCAATTATTATTTCCTATAATAATTGGTTTGGAACAATTTTCTACTGAACTATCATTAACATTTCTCAAAAAATGAAAGTTTGTATCAATAATTTGGGTCTCAAAAGCAATTCTTATGTTGTTACCAAATTTTATATGATTTACACATATAACTTTAGTTTTTCCTCCTACAATAATATTATCTCCAAAAACAATCTTTGCATCTTTATCTACAAAAAGAGATGAACCAATTCCAAAACGAACAATTCCATTCAATTCAATTTGCCCTCTAATTTCAATCCTGTGCCAATGATGGCTTCCAAATATTTCACGGTTGAAGTCATCGAATGCAAACATTCCCGGTCTTACTTTTCCATTAATTTTAATCTTACCACTAATATTTACCAATTCAGTTCTGTAATATATAAATATCGGAAGTTTTATTGCTTTTTTTAGGGGCAGCATTCTAAAATTAATATATAAAGTTTTAATTATATTCAATTTCAATAATTCAGCCAAATAAAATTTCACTCTCTCTTTATGCCTTATTCTTAATGTCATAAATTATTTGATTTTGCATTTTACCATAAATTATAAATAGTTTTTCTAAAAAAATATCAATATTTTTCACTACTGACCGATAAAAAATAGTTTGAATTAATTTTTTTAGCTTGTTAG
>CAYQWD010000283.1:0-4463 GCA_964420955.1 uncultured Paludibacter sp.
ACTTCTCGAGAAAATGAAAATTTCTATTACCTAAAAATTTAGGGTTTGGGATTAAACGATTCACAAAAATACAGCAATAAATATATAATTGTTCTAATAATTGAATATATTTTTAAACAAACTAAAATTAAAAATTTAGATTGAAGTTAAACCCACGAACAGTTGGCTTTAGCAAAAAATAATAACCCATCACCAAACAGGATTATTAAAAAAAATTACCTGTTGGCGATGGGTTATGAAGCAACTTTACTGAAAAATAAAGTTTATTTCTTATCTCTTTTTGTTTCCTGAAACTCTTTAGGAGTCATTCCATATTCAGCTTTGAAGCATCTGCTAAAGTATTTTGGGTCATTAAATCCAACGGCAAAGGCAATTTCAGAAATGTTTCCGGTATTGTTTATGAGCATTTGAACGGCATGTTTCAGTCGTACATTCCTGATAAATTCGCCGGGCGACAAACCAGTAAGTGATTTCAGTTTACGGTGTAAAGTTGATTTGGAAGTTGCCATATCCATGGCAAACTGATCGAAATCAAATAATTCATCCGACAATTTCATTTCTACTTTTGCAATTGCCTGTTTCAGAAATACTTCATCCACAGAACTGTAATCCATTTCAGAGATATTTATATCAGGATTTTTTCTAAAACTTTCAGTCTTTTGTATTTTCTTGCTAATTAGGTTATTTACACGTGCATTCAGCAATCCAAGTTCGAAAGGTTTGGCAATATAAGCATCGGCGCCGGCATTGTAACAATCTATTCGATCTTCCACTGAATTTTTTGCCGTCAGCATAAGTATAGAAATGTGGCTGGTTGTTAAATCGTTTTTTAGAATTTTGCACAGTGTAAGTCCATCCATTTCGGGCATCATTACATCTGAAATTATGATGTCAATTTCCTTTTCACGGATAATATGAAGCGCTTGTATTCCATTTCCGGCAGTAAAAACAGTAAATTTTTCGGCAAAGTTTTCTGCGATTATATTGTTCAGTTCCTGATTATCTTCAACTACAAGCACTGATAACGAACGATTTTCCACTCCTTTTTCTTTATTAATACCTTCTTCAAAAGATTTTTCTGCTTCGGTAAGTATTTCTATTTTATCATCATCGGGTGCTTTTTCTTCGTTAGTATAAGCATTCTCCGAAACCGGAATTTCAAAAGTAAATACAGAGCCCTCGCCCGGTTGACTTTTTGCGCTAATACTTCCCTTGTGTATCTGCAGCAAATCACTTGTCAGAGAAAGTCCGATACCATGACTCTGGCTCATGTCGGAATTGCTGCTGATATAGAAACGTTTGAAAATATGAGGCAATTCAGATTCAGAAATTCCAATACCACTATCGGAAACCGAAAGTCGCATAAAAATACTATCATGACGTGGCACAAAGCTTATTTTCAGCGCTATAGCGCCTCCTTTTGGTGTATATTTGAAAGCATTTGTCAGCAAATTGTAAATTATCTTATCCAATTTATCGGGGTCGAACCATGCCTGATAAGTTTCGTATTCAACATCGATGGTAAAATCAATTTCTTTCTCGTTGATTTGAAGCTTAAATCCCGATTGACAAATATTGCGTACAAATGAAATAACATCATCCCTAACCACTTTCAACTTCATGTTGCCCGACTCGGTTTTACGGAAAACGAGAATTTGTTTGATCAGTCGTTTAAGCCTGACTACGTTTTCCTTCATAACTTCAAATTGAGGTTCATAGCCTTGAATTTTATTTTGCAGACGTTCAATTTGGAGCATTATTACTGTGAGTGGCGTGAGTAACTCGTGAGAAATATTTGTAAAATAACGTAACTTTATCTGCGCAAGTTCTTCTGTTTTCTTTTTATCAATTTGCGAAATCTTGAGTTCATTGCGCAAGTGAATGCGGTTGTAAATTGTGCGCGTGATAATCACTATAACATAAACTCCAATCATTGTATAAATAAGGAAAGCCCACCAAGTTCTGTACCATGGAGGAAGAATTCTTAAATAAACAGTTGTTATTTCATTGCTCCATGTTCCATCTTCGTTAGTAGCTTTTACACTGAATGTGTAACTGCCCGGTGGAAGGTTGGCATAATTCACAAATCTGCGCGTTGATGCAGCAATTATCCAATCTTTATCAACATCGGACAATTTATAGGCATACTGTACAATTGCTGAAGGAAAATTCAATGATGAGAACTCAAAACTGATATTGTTCTGGTTGTATTTTACTAAAATACGCTTATTCTTCTGGTCGAAGAGCTTATTATCTTCAAAATCAAAAACCGATTTGTTTTGAATCAGAATGTCTGTAACCGAAACATTTTGCTCTGTGATATCAGATACAGTTTTTGACGTTTCATTTGTGTTAAAAGAGCAAATTCCTTTATTTCCGCCAAACATTACCATGCCCGAACGGGTTAATACACTTGCATTGCGATAGTATGAAGTTATAAGCAAACCATCGTTTTTAGTGAAATAAGTAGCAGTGTGTTTTTCAGGATTAAATCGAATAATTTTTTTTATAGTCGAGATCCATAAAATTCCGTTGCTATCTGCAGTAATGTCCATAATTCCCTCTTCTGTTATACCATATAATCTGCTAATATCAATGGCTTTACTATCTTTTGGATTAAATCTGAACAAACAACCTTCGCGTGTTCCAATATAGGTTTCACCTTTGGGCGTTGAACAAATACTTTGAATATTTAAACTGCGATAATTTTCAATTTTCAGGGGAACAGAGGTAATGGTGTAAATTTTCCGATGTTTATCTGTTTTTTCAGTAGTATAAAACACGCCAGCTTTATCAGTGCCAAACCATACATTTTTATCTTTATCTTCGGAAAAGGAATTTACAAAAGTGTAATTCGGGCTAAAAAGTCTCGATTTTCCTCCTTTTGGTTTCAAATATATTCCAGAATTTGCGCCAATCCAGATATTTCCTTTTGAATCTTCAAAAAGTGCGTGTATTGCATTTTCATGCCTGTTGTTTTCATCAATTACAAATTTTGATTCTCTTGATAGCGTACCGTCAGGACTGTATGCACAGATATTCACTTCATCATCGCCCTCGAGTGCAAATAAGAGTTTGTTTGCCAATTTTATGTGTTTAAGCGCACTTATACTTGCCTGCTTTGTTATTTCTGAAGTAAGTAAACGCATGCTTTTACCTGTTTCGGGGAAAAATCTGAATAAACCAATCCGGTTTATGCTGATATAAATCTGTCCCTTTTCGTTTTCGGTGAGGTGTGTAACATAGGGTGGCAAATTCAGCGTACTGATAATTTCAGATAAATTGTAATTCTGTACGGTAAGTTTATTAAAATCTAATTTGTATAAGCCTTCTCCTACAGTGCCAACCCAAAGATTTCCCAACCTGTCTTTCACTATTTCGTGAAACAGTTTCAACGATGTATCATCAAATAATTTATCAGTTTCGTTAACTGTAAATTTTCCGTCCGATTCCTTAGTTATACTGCTTAGGTTCTTGAAAGTAATTACCCAAATCAGTCCGGTTTTTTCATCCTGAGTAATACTGTAAACAATCTCATCAACATTTGTTGGTGATTTTTCGGATAAA
Organism: uncultured Paludibacter sp.; assembly: GCA_964420955.1. Lineage (GTDB taxonomy): Bacteria > Bacteroidota > Bacteroidia > Bacteroidales > Paludibacteraceae > Paludibacter. The sequence goes on from CAYQWD010000283.1 coordinate 3,568, forward strand.
GGCATTTTTTCAACTTTTATACCATTTGCATTTTGCTCGGTAAGGTGATAAATACCATCGCCCCATGTACATATCCAAAACAGTCCATCTTTGTCCTGAAAGCATCGAAAGGGGTTATTGTCGGCTCCGATATTTGGAGCGTAAACTGCTTTTTGGTTTGCCATATCCAGATAGCATAAACCTGCTTTCCATGCTGTTATCCAAATTTTTCCTGCTTTATCTTCAAATATATAACTGATGTTTCTGGTTTTAATTTTGATGGGTGAATCGCTGTCGGCGCTGTAGCGGATATACTCATAAGTTTCAGGGTTCATACAAAGTACGCCATGCGAGGTTGTTCCAATCCAAACATTGCCCTTTTTATCGGTTAGAATCGAATTAATAATGTCACCTGATACATATCTGTTATCAAGTCTCGAAATTTTATACGATTTTTTATCAACAATTACAACACCTTCTGGTGTTCCTATCCAGATTTTCTGGTGATTATCTTCAGCAATGCACCTGATTTCGTTATTGGTTAGTTTGCCGGGTGTTAACGGGCTCGAACGAAAAATCTTCACATCGTAACCATCGAAACGGCATAGCCCGTCCATAGTACCAAACCATAAAAAGCCCTCTTTGTCGTGATAAATGCGTACAACAGAGTTGGAGGGAAGTTTATCATTCAACGGAAATTTCTCAAATCTTAAATCAGATGGATTTGCAAAAATATTTGTTGAAATAAAAATCAAGAATGATATGATTGCTGAAACTGTTAATAATTGTCGTATCATTTAACATGAAGATTTTATGTAAGTAGTAGTTTTGAGAAAACAAAAATACAAAATTTAGTACAATGCTGTATAAATAAAAGCAGCTCCGCACAATTTTGTTGTTACGGAGCTGCAGAAAAA
>CAYQWD010000284.1:0-4448 GCA_964420955.1 uncultured Paludibacter sp.
ATCTTGTAAGTGTCGATAGTTCCGTTATCTCCAATACGCTTGCTCTCGTCCTTATAGGTTACCTGAAATCTTTCGCGTAAGGTAAAAGTAAAATCACTGATTTTGATTTTGCCTGTCCCTGCGAAATTAAGCCGGTTTCGAAATTGGTAATTATTGTATTTAGTGTCGAGTCTGTTCATGAAATCGTATCCTACTCCCAGTTTAATATTTTTATTTATGTCGTAACCTGTGGTCAATCCTATATTCCATCTTTCAATCAGGCGTAAAAAATACATATTATTGCCGCCAATGGTTCTCAGTTCGGTTTCAGCATCGAAATTCCATTTTTTTGAAATTTTTTTTTCGATGCCTATGTTGATCCATGTTCCGGTATTATATGCTTGCGAAAATGCTAATGGCGATATGAGCATTACATTAAATACAATAAGCAGCGCTTTGCGTAGTTTCATTTTCAGATGTGAAATTAAAATATACTGAATCTTTATACTTTCTACTTTAAACTATATAGTTCAATATTCGGGAATCAGTCGTAATAATAAATATTTATGGTTGCCACATCTTTCAGAAAATCAACTTCGGCTATCGTAACACGATGAATATTAAGTCCGGTACGTTCTTTTAACTCTTCAATTAATTCTTCTCTTCGGTTTGGTTTTATCATTTCAATTTTCTCATACCGTAATATTTTCGATGATTCTCTTCGTAGAACAATTTTGGTGTCAAGTATCAAAGTAAACACTATTACCAGAGTGCTGATGATAACATTTTCGTAAAAATCCATTTCGATGGCGCTGATCAAACCCATAGCAATAAAAATGAACAGGTAAGTCATGTCTTTCATATCGATGCCCGAAGTTCGATATCTTAACATTGAGAATACAGCAAACAATCCGAATGCTGCTCCCATCGATATTTTTACTGTATTTAGTACGTAAGTCAACAGAAATATGGTAATGTTGAACATTACAAACGTAAAAATTGTATCCAGTTTTTTGTAGTTAGGGTAGTAAATGAAAATAATTATTATAGCTATGGTAAGCAAATCGAATCCCAGACTTAGAAAGAATTTTGAAGTGATATTAACTTCTTTACTTCCTTTTTTGATGTCCGAATCAAGAAGCTGAACTTCTTCACTTAGAAATGCAGAGTCAAGCACTGGCACGGAAGCTTTTATATTTTGCTGCGATAACAGAAGCGTAAAAATGAAAGTCAGCCAAAGAAGTTTAGTTCGATTTTGAGTTACAAAGTTTGTTGACATAAGAAATTTTAGGTTTAAAATTGTTTTTCTTGACATTATTTACAAGGCTAGCTATGCCCAGGCAATATTTACTCATCGATATATCCTTTATTCTGTAATCGTTCATAAGTTTCACGAAGTAAGAATTTGCCGTTTTGTCTTGTTTAACTTCGGCAATTACCATTTCGGGATATGCTTTTATCTCTTCATTTTTTTGGTAACTTAAATTGAAATCGATAGTAAGTCTTTCTGTCATATTTTTGCTTACCAGTGTGATGCGATTATAATAAATACGGATTGCCTCTGAAAGTTGTTTCGATTCATAATTTGTTTTTCTTATAAGCAATTGCTCGGCTTTTTCAATAAAGGTAAAATCGTTGGTTTCAAGCTTCACTCTCGATTTTATGGTGCGTCCTTTATTAGTTTTGAATTTAACTTCAAAATAATGCAAGCCCGAATCGATATAGGTGCGGAATCTCACTTTGTTTCTGTTCAGTTTTCCGTTGTGATGTTTGATAAACATTTCATAATCCGATGTGTCGAAATAGCGGGTTTCATAACGGGCATATCGTTTTCCATCAATTACGAGAATTCTGTAATGCGATGAGGCAATCGTAAGAATTTCAGGTAGTTTATTAATATGAAATGTAAACTTTGTGTCAGTCCTGTCAAGCAGTTTCACATTTTGCATCTCTTCGAGCGAAATGGGTTCCAAAGCTTCAAGATTATTTAAAAAATCGGTCATTCCCCGCAAGTGTGCTTTTGATGTTTTATATTAAACGGAAAATAAATGAAAATGTAATGTTTATTTCATTGATATTTCACACAAAAATACGAATTATTATATATGTAGTGTTGGATATTGCGGTTAAAAGCACTATTTTGAATGAATATAGTATTTATTTGACTTTAATTTTTACTACTAACCGACTAAACATCTGATATTCTTCGCTACGCTCTGAATGACAATGCTTTGTATTGATTATGGTTGTGAGGAGGTAGGTTGGCGGCGAAGCCGCCAACCTACCTCCTCACAAAAACCTAACTTTTTGATTGTATGTCATTCCGAACATAGTGAGGAATCTAACAAGCTAAAAAAATTAATTCAAACTATTTTTTATCGGTCAGTAGTGTTTAATTTTATAAAAATTAGCCTCCGAGAATTTTTTCCCGTTTTAACAGAGTAACAACTTGTTAATGCAGAACGAAAAATTTTGTGGCTTTGTGCTTGACTGTAATTCTTTGTTAGTAAACGATAATTATTATTTATATGTTTTTCACCACATAGTACACAGTAGTTTTGAAAGCAAGATAAAATTAAAAGAACAAATATGGAATATCCCGAAAATCAGGATAATTTCAGAGATGTAAAAATGTACTCAGAATTTATTACTATGTGAACTAAGTTATATTCTTCAGTAATTTCTGTGCGCTCTATTGTATAAGAAATATATCATTAAATATTACAGCGAATTTATTTGTCTGTTTTAACTTTCAATGGGTCGTTATAAAATAATACAATGTGAATTAAATCAAGCTGTTAAGTATTGACATTATCGATCTTCCAAAAAGAATCATTTAAATACTCAACGCGAAGGACGCAAAGTTTTCAATTTTCACAACATGCTAATAACCCGATTCATAAATAAAGGACGCAAAGAGGAAAACTTTTAAGTTTTCCTTTGGGTATTTGCATCTTCGCATCTTTGCATTCACAATATAATTTTTTATAACGAACTGTTGAACTTTTAATTTCAAACAAACTTCATTTTTACATTTATTGAAATTAGCCTTTTATAGCTACTTTTTCATAAAAGAATCATTATTTGTTGGTATTTCAACCATAGCGACATCAAAGTAATTTTGTACCGCGAAATTGTTATAGCAATCCAAAAATAGTTTATCGTGATTTTTTCTATGTGAATATTATATCTTTTTCATAATAATGTTTAAATAAATAATGTAGTGAGAACAAAACTAATTTTTACTTTATTACTGAGTTATACAACCCATCTGTTTATTTTGCTGCGTGCCGAGGAAAAAGGTCTTTATTTCGGAGCTTCCTACACGGGCGATGTTGTTAGTAATTTTTCTGGCGGAATTAAAAGAGGTACAAATTATCTTGGATTTGCAACCTTGCAAGCAGGTTTCGACACACAAAAAGCTGGATGGTGGAAAGGTGGAGAATCCTTTGTAAAACTTGCAAATACACATGGAGATGAACCTTCGGCTACACTAATTGGCAATTTTCAGGGTGTTTCAAATATCGAAGCAGGAAATATTACATGGCTTTATGAATTTTGGGCAGACAGCGTATCGGGAAATTCACAGTAACTGCAGGATTACAGGATTTGAATGTGAATTTTGCAAATTTGGGTTGTACTGGAATTTTTATCAATAGTTCATTTGGCGTTCACTCAAGCCTTGCTGATAATGTGCCGTCTCCAATTTTTCCGCTCACGGCGCTTGGAGTTGAATTGCAGTGGGAATTTTCGCAAAAAGCTTCATTTAAAGCTTCACTGTACGATGGTACTCCGGATGATTTTGAAAATAATCCGTTTAATCTAAACTGGAATATAAGAAAAGACGATGGATTTCTGGCAGTGAGTGAATTTGAAATCAAACCTGAATTCATTTCCGGCAAATGCGGTAATTATAAAATGGGTATTTATTACCATCAACATAACGATACTGTTAATGTGGAACAAAAAAATGGAGGAATTTATTTTGCAGGAAGTCAACAAATATCAAAATATTTCACACTCTTTTCTCAGATAGGTTTAAGTCCAAAAAGTATCAACAGTCATAACCATTATTTCAGTTTGGGTTTAAATGTTGAGAGTTTTTCAAAAAGCAGACCCGAAGACAGATTTGGATTTGCAATTGCACATGCAGGTATCAATGCTGATAAATTGCGAAGCGAAACCGCATTTGAGCTGATGTATCATTTCAATCTTACGGGAAATTTGTATATTCGCCCCGATTTTCAGTACATCGTAAATCCCTCCGGTACCGAAATGAAACTTAAAAATGCTTTTGCTGGTATTTTACGTTTCGGATTTCAGTTTTAATTTTTTAATAAAACAAATCAATAAATTTTTATAACAAAATATATATAAGTACTGAAGGTGGAACTGTCTCTTCTATTGCCATGGATAATTATTTTGAAAAAAATATATAACATCATTTTATTTTACTTCATAACTCTACA
>CAYQWD010000285.1:0-4441 GCA_964420955.1 uncultured Paludibacter sp.
AGTATAAAAAAGCGTGTTGTAACTCCAACCGGAGGTGTGTTTGGTTCACAGTTATTCAGTAACAGCGAACTTACCTTTGAGCCGAACCTGAATATTCCAACACCCAAAAATTATATCCTTGGAACAAACGATGAAATTATTGTAGATGTTTCCGGACTTTATGAAGCTAATTACCGCTTGACGGTATCGCCCGAAGGCAGTATTCGCATTCCCAATGTTGGCGTTGTAAAAGTTGGCGGAAGTACAATCGAAAGTGCAACCCGCAACATTCGCAATCAGATTGCAAAAGTATATATGGGAGTAGGCTCCGGCGAAACGCATGTGAATATTTCTTTGGGAAATATCCGCAGCATTCGGGTTACAATTACCGGTGAAGCACAACGCCCCGGTACTTACACACTTCCCTCGCTGGCTACAGCTTTCAATGCATTATATGCCTGTGGCGGACCTTCAAAAATCGGATCGATGCGCGATATAAAAGTAATTCGTCAGGGAAAAGTTATTGCCAATATCGATGTTTACAGTTTTCTTGCAACTGGCATTCCCGCAGGAAATATTGGTTTGCAGGATGAAGATGTGATAAAAATTGAACCTTACGGTATCAGAGCCGCCATTACCGGTGGTGTAAAAAATACCGGAAAGTTTGAATTACTTAAAAGTGAATCTTTACAGAGTCTTATTGATTATGCCGGTGGTTTCACCGAAAATGCTTTTCCGGGTGTGTTGACAGTTTTCAGATATACTGATAAGGAAAGAACAGTTATGAATGTGGAGAAACCACGCTTCAGCAGTTTCAGCGTAGTTAGTGGCGACTCTGTTTTTGTGATTTCAAAGTACAATAAATTTGATAACAGAGTTGATGTGTTAGGTTCGGTTAACCGACCGGGCGCATACGCACTAACCGAAGGTTTGTCGGTGAAAAGTCTGATTGCAAAGGCAGATGGACTTAAAGAAGAAGCTTACCTCAATGCTGCAACTATTACTCGCAGACAGGAAAACAATATTCCTGAAATTATAGGATTTAATTTAGGAGATATTTTGAGTGGAAAAACCCCAGATATTAAACTTCAAAAGGATGACATAGTAGAAATAAAAAGCCTTTTTGATTTCCGTGAAGGAGAAACTGTATCAATTTGGGGCGCAGTAAAATCTCAGGGATCTTTCCCTTTAATTGAAAATATTACACTCAAGGACTTGATATACAGGGCGCGGGGGTTTACTGAATTAGCGCTTACCGAATCAATAGAGTTGATAAGAATTCAAAAGAATCTTGACAGTCTTTTACTTACCAATCGAAAATCAAAAGTATATAAATTTTCGATGGACAAAAATCTGAATTTCAAGGATGGCAGTGAAAATATTAAACTCGAAAACGGCGATTTGGTAATTGTACGTAACATTTCGGGTTATGAACCCATACGAATGGTAACAGTTGATGGAGAAGTTAACTATCCTGAAAATTACAATATAATCAATAAATCTGAACGAATTTCAGATGTTTTAAAACGGGCGGGAGGCATCAATAGCTATGCAAATTCTCGCGATGCTTTTCTGATTCGTTCAGAACGCACTCATCCTGTGGAACAACGGCTCAATTTAATTCTTTCTGAAAATATTAAAAATCAGCTTGCTTCGCAGGCAGGTAATAAAATTGATGCCACAACCCTTAAAACAGCCGGTATAAATTCATTAGATTTGCTTGCAGGATTAGATACTTTACAAACAAAAATGGGAAGCGCTTCGCTAGCTAGCGAGGTGTTTAATCCTGAGGGAATTGTAGGCATCGACTTGGTGGATCTTTTACGAAATCCCGGCGGAAAAAATGATTTAGTACTTGAAGATGGCGATATAATTTTCATTCCCCGCGAAGTACAAACTGTTAGAGTTGTTGGACAGATTTTATTCCCTACAATTTTAAGGTACGATAAAGGATCTTCGGTTCGCTATTATGTAAACAGTGCAGGAGGTTTTTCGGATAAGGCTAATCGTTCAAAGCTGTTTGTGCTTTACGCAAATGGAACAGCTAAAAGCACAAAATCATTCCTGGGTATAAAGTTCTTTCCCAATGTAAAACCCGGAGCACGCATAATTGTTCCCGAAAAACCACTCGAAATCAGAAACCGACTGACCCCTGGCGAAACTGTTTCGATACTGACATCGATAACTTCAGTTACTGCTCTGGTGTATTCAATTTTAAGCAAGTAAACAGAATATGGAAAATAAACAGATAAATACACTGGCGAACGATGAACTTTCGCTGAAGGAAATTATACTAATCATAAAAGATTGGTGGAAATACCTCTTGAGTAAATGGATTTTTATTTTAGTATTTGGTTTAAGTGGAGCAGCTTTAGGAGTTGTTTATTCTGTATTTAAAGCACCAAAATATACAGCGCATCTTTCTTTTGCATTAATTGAATCTGGTGGAGAATTTTCAGGATTGGCTGATTTGGCTACATCTTTTGGTGTTAGTGGCTTACTAAACGGAAAAAGTGGAGCTTTTAGTGGAGATAACTTATTGGAAATTATAGTCTCCCGTAGAGCTGTGGAACAAACTTTACTTGTTCCCGTTGATTATAAAGGTCAAGAAAAAACACTTATTGATGTATTTATTGAATTCAATCAACTTAAGAAAAAATGGAAAAACAATAAAAAAGTACCTGAATTAAAGAATATTTCCTTTCCTGTTGGACAACCAAGAGAAACTTTTACCAGATTGCAGGATAGTGTTTTGAATCTTGTTTATAAAGCGGTTTCAAGCCCAAAGGTAATGAGTGTTGTTCGGAAAAACAAAAAAATAAGTATAGTAACTGTAGATTTTACAAGCACTAACGAAGTATTTTCAAAAATATTTGTTGAAAATTTAATGGACCAAACTTATACTTTTTACAGTTCAACGCGTACTTCGCAAAGTCGTGCTAACATTGAAATGATGCAACATACTGCAGATTCAATAAAAAATTTGTATGAAACTGCCTTATACAATAGTGCTGGTATTTCACGATTAAATGTAAATCAAGCATTGACTTATGCTTCTGTTCCTAGAATTAAACATGAAAATAACGCACAACTTTATGGCGCTGTATATGCTGAGGTTTTAAAAAATCTCGAAACTCTGAAACTTGATTTAGCAAGAAAAACGCCATTGGTACAAATAATTGATACTCCCAGATACCCTTTATATAAAACAAGATTTGGAAAATTAAAGGGACTTATTTTTGGAGGTGTAATTGGTGGAATTATTGCAGTAGGTTATTTGTTAAGTAAGTTGTATTTGAAAAATGTGTTAAAATAGATTTCTGTAAAATTACGATTATGGAGTTCACTCATAAAAGTAAATTAATTTTTAAGAAGCTAAGAACTTCAGATTTTTATTTACAAAGATTAAATAATCAAGCAAAATATTCCTTGTTTTTTGATATTTTGTAACCCTGTATCCAAAAGCTGAAGCTTCAGAACAAGAGCTTTATGTGACGGAATTGCAGTAAAATAATACTTTTTTAAATTGACTTGTAAATTATTTTTCAAAAATAATAGATTTAATAATTACTTCAAATACAATATTTGAAGTAAATTAAACAATAGCATTTAAATGTTTGATTATAACGACATAATATCCCAAAGGATTTCAAAATCAGTTTTATTTATTTTCATTTTTCTTTATTTAATTACAACAATATTTTTGATTAACGAAAATATTACTGGTGTTTTTATTATAAGTATTTTTAGTACATTATTTTTATATTTATTAAAACCTTCTATTTCATTTGTTTTTTCTTTAGTACCGATAATTGAACCAATTGGTAGAGTTTCATTCGGAGGAGTAATGATTATATTTATCATATTTTCTTGTATTAGTTTTTTTTTAAACTTCAGAAAATATATTATTCTTATTAAACAAGATAGAATTTTTAAATTATTGTTGATAAATATTTTTTTATTCTTTATATATCAGTTAATATTCACATTTAGAGAAACAAATGGAACCAGTTACATAAATTATCTTTTAGTGAATGCACGAGAAATTTTTGGTGTTTTTTTAATCTTACCAGCTTATTATTTTACCTTTACTGATAGATATAACTTGTTTTTTTCAATTTTAATACTTTCAATTATTACACTTTTTTATTTCTATATATCAAAACTTGGAATATATGAAATTTTTTCAATCAGTTTAAGTAATAGAGGTGAGGATTTGGATGTAGAACGAGTTGATTTTGATTTCGATTTCCGAATCTTAATTAAAATAATTGCATATTTTTTACCTGTTTTATTTTTTTGGGAGATTAAACCCAAATTGCTGAGATATACAATGATAATGCTTGGATGTATGGCTTACGGTGTTTTATTTCTCATGATTTTAAGATTAGAGTTATTTTATACTGTAGCAGGCGGATTGTTGATTGTTTATTTGCTGAAAAGAAAGTACGGTATAAAAAAT
>CAYQWD010000286.1:0-4430 GCA_964420955.1 uncultured Paludibacter sp.
TAAATACTATAACGCACATCACCGATAGCTTTTTTCCATTTCAGCGAGTCGCCTTCAATCCGAATTTCTTCAGGCGATGAAAATTCTGAATATTCCTTCCAGTTGATTGCAGGCGGTAAAGCCAAATGAGTGTATAAGTTTTGCCTGAGCAGATTTTTGAAAGCAGTATAATTCCACCACGAAGTAGTATTGTAGAAAACATTTCCGGGTGCAAAATTTTTACTCGAAGCACGATTATAAACTATCTGAAGCGAAACTTCAGTAAAATTTTCAGCAAAATTTGAAGTGCTCATACTTGAGTAGAAGTGTTTCCCGAATCGATTTGATAAATTGGACCACCAAGGACAAAGTTTGGTATAGTCCTGTGAACCACCCGATTTCCAGTATAATTGTGGCGAAATATAATCAACTGTACCTTGTTTCAACCATGCTACCGGATCGCAATAAATTTCAGCGTACATATTTCCACCGGTAATTCCAGAGGGTAAAACGATACCTTGTTTTGCTGCAACAGTAGCATCGGTTGTCCAAATTCCGAATGGAGAAACACCGAAAGTAACCCAAGGTTTCACTGCCTGAATGGTGTCGTAAACATCGGCAATCATCCGATTTACATTATCGCGTCTCCAGTCGCCGGTTTCCATACCTTCAGGTTTGTATTTTGTAACTGTGGCTTTGTCCTGATCGGAAGTGCCGCCATAAGCGTAGAAATAATCGTCGAAAATGATTCCGTCCACATCATATTTACTTAAAATATCGCCTACAATATTTTTTATGCGTTTTCTAACTTCGGGAATTCCAGGGTTGAGAATCCAGTAATTTTTGGCAGGATAATACATTAACCAATCAGGGTTTGACTCCTGATAGTTTTGCGGATGTGAATTTGAACCTGTCCATCCATCTGCAGTGGTGGCATAACGATATGGATTTAGCCATGCATGACATTCGATACTTCTTTTGTGGCACTCTTCAATAGCAAATGCCAGCGGATCCCAACCGGGATAAATTCCGCGATTAACTTTCAAATCGGCACTCCATGGCTCATAGGCTGAATTATAAAAAGCATCGCAGCGCGAGCGAACCTGAAAGAAAATAGCATTGAACCTGTTATTTTGTATTGAATCGAGCATACGAATGAGTTCTGCTTTTTGAGCAGCAGCTCCAGTATTTTTAGGAAAATCGATAGCCCAAACTGTGGCAAGCCAGGTTGCACGCATTTCGCGCTTTGGCGACTGTGCCGCAACATTAGAAAAAATAAGCAAAGCTAATATCGTAATTGTTGTTAATGATTTCAAATTCATGCTTTTTTGTGTCTTGTTTTTATTTGATAAAAAAATTTTTATTGGTTTTTCCTTACCAAAAATGTATTGTTAAATGATTTGTTGTTTAATTTTAATTTTAAAATGTATAAACCTTCGGGTAAATTATCAATTACAAGGCTTTTATCAAACAGAATTCCTTGAATTGAAATTTTGTTCGACTCTGCAAACATCTTCTGACCTGCAAGGTTGAAAATTGAAATTTCATAATTCGTTGTATTCACAGGCGCTTCTGCCATTATTCTTATTGCATCGCTTGCAGGCGATGGAAATATTTTTAATTCCGATGGCTGATTTTTTGGGTTTTCAATACCCGTTTGGGTTTTTGCTGGATAAATTACATTCAACGATTTCAAATAAATTGTATCAGTATAAACAGTTGATGATTTGTATATTGCCATACGTTCAATTTGCAAGCGTAAAGTTTTAATCATTGCAGGGTACATTTCCTGACTTAAATCGGCAAAGCGAGATGGAAATTTTTTCATGCTTCCATCATGTGTAAAAGGGTCGGTAAACATACCCGCACCCGAAACTTGGGTGGTATAAAACAGCGAGTATCTTTTTTGAGGAAATTTAACGACAAGTTCCATTGAGTCAGGCATTCCGAACACCCGCAAATCTTTTTGCAGCAAAATAAATGCAGTGCGGTTTTTGTAGGTAAATGAATAAATTATTTCAAGTAACTTTTCATTATTTATTTCCACATTTTTTAGTGTAACATTATCCACAAAGCCTTCGTTGCTATTCCAAATCCAACTTGATGCATCAGAAAAATTATCGAGTACAACATTATTTACGCCAATTTCTACCGATACCTCCACAGTATCCGCCAAATTTTCATTAAACCGTCCGATAATTTTTGTTTTCCCATTTTTCAGTCCGGTAAATATACCATCTTCTGTTATTTTTCCAATTTTTTCATCTTCTATATACCATTTTAACAGTTTATTAGGCAGAATGGTTTCTTTATTCGAAGCATCGAAAGCTGAAACTTTAAAAAGAAAAGGATTTCTATTGTCAATAACCAGAAGTCTTTGTCTTATATTTATTCGCTTAATATCGCGCATGGTAACAAAGGTTGAATCCTTTGCGCCGTTTACTTCTGCAATAATCCATGCTGTTCCACCTTCGCCATTGGCTGTAAAAAATCCCGAGCTATTTATTGTGCCGATATTTCCTTTTATCGAGAAATTTACACCTTTGTTTGTTTTCCAGTCGTGAACATCACCATATTCATTATACTGCACAACATAAAACTGAGTGGTTTCACCAAATTGAACATTCAGTTTATCGGGAAACAGATTTACTGAAGTACATTTTCCAGCCGGAGCAGTCGATACTGTAAAAATTCCATTAGAAACAGCGCGTTCATTCCCATCGGAAGTGCGATTTACGGGCGCACCCTGTACAATCATTGCCGAAGAACCCCCTCCATCAAGGTTAAGCGCATGTGCAGCGCCTGCGATTTTTATTATGTCGGCACATTGATAAGTCGAAACGCCATTTGAAGCATCCCAACGCCCATCAATAACCATTTGAATAACTTTAGTGCTGTCTGCTGAAAATCCTAAACAGGTTCGTGGATGTCGATCGGTCCAGTTTGTACCATAATAACTGCCGTTGCGCAATATCCAACGGTCGCCACCAACCGCATCGGTAAGTTTTGGAAAAAGATTGGAACTGTTGGGTAAATTAATATTTAAGTTTACTTCTATTTCATCGCCTGCTTTCAGTTCATTTAGGGCAGCTACATTTGTTCCATGTGCCGATAGAACTGCTTTCCCTTTTGGAATGGCAGTTCCACTTTTATTAATGTTCACAGTTTCTACAATACAGGATATTTTGTTATTTGCAAGCCAATTGTTTCCTTCTTTAAGCTTGATAATAACTTCAGTGCCAAATTCGTTAGTTCCTGTATATTTGCCTTTGAAAGAATTGTAAAAAATCAGCTGATTTTCACCACGTGCGGTATTTACATTATCTATTATCGAGGTAGAATATCCGGTTTTTAAACTTCCGGAATATTTCATAATATCGATGAATGGTTTTTTTGTTTCACTAATACCGAAAAGCGGGCGTGTGCCTCCCGAAAATGAACGTGATATTTCTCCTTTAACCATCGATCCATTCACTGAAAGTCCAAGCTGCGAGCCCGTATCGTAAAAATCGCCATTTGTTCCGGAAAACAATTTATGACCCAATGTTGATTTTCGGGCAGCCATAGCGCTTGGGCGTTCAAGTCCTGTGAGTGTATCGCCGCTTAAAACAACTTCGTATTTCAAACAAGGATTTCTTAAATCGGCTACCAGAAAATAGCAATACAATCCCATAGTTGAAGTGCCTGTTTTATATTCGGGTATATGAATTTTTGTATAAAATGTGCCAGGCCCTGTTTGCACATGTTCTATTGTGTCGTATCTGTATTTAATGCCTTCAATTTCAACTTGAGGAGTTTGCGCAGCCAGAAAGGAAATTAAAATGCATGAAAAAATAAAAAATAATAATTTTCTCATAACATTTATATCATTCTATTTTTTTAAAGTAATAAATGCTTCGAGTCTGTTTAAAAAGTCTGTTTTCGAACGCAAAATGTGCAAATATTCTCAAATTTCAGGGTATTTTAATTGTATTGATATTTGAAAAATCTACAATTTTTAATTTGAGAAAATTTGCGGTTATTAGCGTACTCCTCACTTTTAAGGCAGCCTCGAAGTGAAAAGTGATTTAAAACAATTGAGTTGGCTGTTGATTTATAGTAACACAATATGCACTTACACCCTCAACGAAGAACTCAACAGGTTTTGTTCCATCAAGTTTGTAGCGTTTAATCCCTGATTTTGCAGGATCTTCGCTTCGATATGCCCAATAAAGGTAACCACCTTCGTAGTCAAACTGAGTAACAAAAAGCGTCTCAGCTGCCGAACCCTCCGCTGCACCTACCATAATAGGCATCGAAGCATCAATATTAAAATGTTTGTTTCTGTCGCCAAAATCTGTCATTGCCACTCTGTAAATACCAGCAGGGCGGTTTGGTCGTCCGGAAATAAGAAATTGTGATGCGAAATACATAATCTGTCTTTCTTCATCTATTATAAACGAACGTATTTT
>CAYQWD010000287.1:0-4417 GCA_964420955.1 uncultured Paludibacter sp.
GGTCAGTTTTTTATATAAAAAATCCTGTATAGTTCCCGAATGCTTAAATCAGGACTAATTTCAAATCTTCAAATTAATTGAAACACTACTTTATTATAATTTCGTAAGGCAACCGCGCCTGAATACCGTTGAGTTTTTCAATATCTTTAATATATTTAAAAAGTCGATAATTCTCACCTAAACGTGCCTTGACGAAACGAGTTTCCACATCTTCGCCAAAACTTTTGAGCAAACGTGTTTGAAAATCTTCCTTTTCAGGAAAATCCTTTACCATGTAGCTTTTCAGATTCGCTCTTTCGGCTGCAATAACTATCGCCTCATCGAGTCCGCCGATTTTATCAACCAAACCAATCTTCAAAGCATCTTCACCCGTCCAGACCCGACCTTGGGCAATTGCTTTAATTTCATCAGTGGTTTTTCCGCGTCCATCGGCGCAGCGTTTCACAAAAAGTTCATAGCCACGATCAACATAACCTTGCATTAACTCCCGCTCTTCAGGTCTGAATGGACGGTTTAATGAAATTGCATCGCTCATTTTATTGGTTTTTACTCCATCATAATTCAATCCGATTTTGTTGTTCAGTCCACTCAAATCAGGTATAACTCCGAAAATGCCTATCGAGCCGGTGATGGTGTTAGGCTGGGCTACAATTTGATCGGCCATGCATGAAATGTAATAACCGCCCGAAGCTGCATAATCGCCCATTGAAACTACCAGTGGTTTTTGTGCTTTTAAGTTGGTAAGCGCATGCCATATTTGTTCGGATCCATAAGCGCTGCCTCCCGGCGAACTTACACGGAAAACCACAGCTTTCACCATTTTATCTTCAGCAACTTCGTTAATGGTTTCAATTAATTCTTCCGACAAAATTCCCTGTGTGTCGCCATCGTCGATACCGCCTACAGCGTAAATTACAGCCACTTTTTCTTTCATGTACTTTTTCCTGTCCGGAACATTGTTCATTTTCGAATGTTTAACAAGATTTTTTTTATCCATGGTTATGCCTGTAAATGATTTCAATATACTGTCAGCTTCATTAGAATATACCAGAGAATCAACTAATCCCGATTTTACAACTTCTTTGGTTTCTCTGAACATCAGCATACGGTCTGCAACTGCATTAAGCGAATCGGCACTGATTTTTCTGTCAGCAGCAATTTCAGTCAGAACTGTTTTCCAAAGTGAATTAAGGTAAACACTGACCTGTTCGCGGTTTGCATCACTCATTTTTGTATTAATAAGCGGTTCTACTGCCGATTTATAAGTCCCAACTTTTACTATCTGCATTTGAATCCCCAATTTGTCGAGTGTGTTTTTTATAAAAACCAACTCAGATGACAGACCGCGGAAATCAAACAAACCTTCGGGATTGAGTAAAACCTTATCGGCAACCGATGCAAGATAGTAGTTAGACTGCATGTAATTATCGGCATAAGCCACAATAAATTTTCCGGACTTTTTAAAATCGACCAATGCATCTCGTATTTCCTTGATAGATGCCCAACCGCCAAAAAGCTCGCCGCCTTTAAGGTAAATACCAGCAATATTCGGGTCACTTTTTGCCTTGTCGATATTTGCAAGCACATCATCGAGCCCAAGTACAGGATTTTCAGGCTGACCAAATGCAGTTGCCATAAGTGCCAAGGGATCATCCTCCGACCGATCAATAAGCGTTCCTTTCAGGTCGAGCTGGTAAACCGAGTTTGGTTTAAGTGCAACAGTGCTTTTTTCACTTTGTGATAACGCGCCGATAATACTGAAAAACAATATTATACCAAGCAACCAGAGGATAAAAACACCGGTAATGGTTGCTAAAACATATTTAAAAAACTGTTTCATGTTGAAAATAATTTCTAGTTGGAATTTGTTTATTTTAAAAATGTGAATTTCAAGTACAAAGGAAACGATATTTATCGGTATAATAAATATTTAGTTAAAATATTTTTCTGATTAAGCGACAGTTTAAAATAAAAATTTAAAGATTCTGCAAACCGGATAAACACAATTTACAAAAAACTCATCATTTTTTTTTTCAAACTCATTTTGTCTATTCCTCCTGGTTGTTTCCAGAGTATTTTTCCGTTTTTAAATACAATGAACGTAGGTACTGCCTGTATTTGAAATGTATTGGCTACTGCCTGATTTTTATCCACATCAACTTTCAGGACACGAATTTGTCCGCTCATTTCCTTTCCTAAAGCTTCTACAATCGGACTCATGGTTTTACAAGGTGCACACCATGTGGCATAAAAATCTACTAAAACTGGCTTGTCGCCATTTATTATCTGCTGAAAAGTTTCCATTTTTTTAATTAAAAAAAGTCGGTGCAAGAACAAAGCCATACACCGACTTATAAACAATTTACTTTTTTGTTTGTTTACTTATTATTTAATCTCAATCGTACGGGCGGGTTTTGGTTTGGCTTCTTCCTTTTTAGGAATTACAACTGAAAGTATGCCCTTGTCATAGCTTGCTCCTATTTTTTCACCATCGGCAAGATTTGGCAGAGTAAATGAACGCGAAAACGACTGATAGCTGAATTCACGTTTTGTAAAGCATTCACCTTCTTTGGTTTCGTTTTCTACCTGCTTTTCCGATGAAATAGTCAGCAAATTGTTGTTTAACTCAATTTTAAAATCACCTTTTTCGAAACCCGGAGCTGCAAGCTCTACTGTAAATGCATCTTCGTTTTCTTTAATATTTACCGAAGGTAAAGTGGTGTTAGTGTTCGAAAAGTTACGGTTTGACCAATCGAATGCTTCTCCATCAAAATAACGATCGAAAAACAATGGAAACAAATTTGAATTTCTTGCGAGTAACATAATTAATTCCTCCTATAATTTAAGTTTGATATTTAATATAATTAGTTTCATATTTTGAATTCTGCAAACTAAATACCAATCGTAAAAAGCAGCCTTTTTGTCATTTTATATATAATCCGATTGAAATTACAGAACATTTTTCGCCATATAAATTCTTTTAAAAAAAATTTAAACGTTTGATTTCGTGATATATAAAAATGTTTTATAAAATTAAATAACTACTGCCATAATGTCATGTTATTATCAGTTTCTGACTAAAAAAATCATAAGTTTTATATTCAAAGAATTATTTTATCTTTGTAAAATAATTCTTTGAAGAAAAACTATTAATAACTATCACAAATCTATTTTTTTAAATGAAAAAAATTTCCAAATTTTTAATATTAAGTTTGCTCTTTACAGCAACTTTACCTTCAGTTTATGCAGTAAAAGCATATCCGTATCCTGTAAAAATTACCCAGCCTGATGGTACAACGCTAACAGTAAAATTACAAGGCGATGAATTTGGCAGCATCCGCACAACCGAAGATGGTTTTTTAATTAAACAAAGCAATGATGGTTTCTATAATATTGCAATTGTTGATGCGGCAGGTGAAGTAAAACTGACAAATATCCGTGCAAAAGACTCGCAACAGCGTAATGCTGAAGATATGCGTATTTTACAAACAGTTTCAAAGCCGGATATAATTCAATTATTGAAAAAAACTACATCAGCAAAAGCGCCAACACAAACCAATGAATCAAAAGTTCAAAAAGTTTTTCCACGCAATGGAACGCCCAAATCACTGGTAATACTTGTAAACTTTCAGGATTTGGCATTTTCTGTGGCAACTCCCCAAACTTCTTTTACAAATTTATTAAATCAGGAAGGCTACAGTGCCAACGGAGGCACAGGCTCGGCACGCGATTATTTTCGCAGTGCAAGTTATGGACTGTTCAACCCTCAATTTGATGTAGTTGGACCAGTAAATTTGCCACAAAATTTTGCATATTACGGCGCAAATGATGCTTCAGGCAATGACTTGCGTCCAAGACAAATGGTAATTGATGCCTGCACTGCAGCAGACAATGCCGGAGTGAACTTTGCACAATACGACACAGATAATGATGGATTTGTAGATAATGTCTTTATTTATTATGCAGGCTACAACGAAGCAGAATACGGTCCGGAAAATTCTATTTGGCCACACAGATGGGTTTTAGCTAATACCAATACAAAATTTGATGGCAAAACTATCTACGATTATGCCTGTTCATCAGAATTACGCGGAAATTCAGGAACAAACATGTGCGGTATCGGAACTTTTGCGCATGAATTTGGACACGTATTAGATTTACCTGATTATTATCACACCTCCGATCCTAATAAGAAAACGCTCGAATTTTGGAGTATTATGGATTTAGGAGCATATTCAAACCTTGGTAGAACTCCACCAACTTATTCGGTTTATGATAGATTTTATTTGGGATGGCTTGCACCACAGCAGGTAAGTACACCTTCAAATCTTGAGCTTTTACCATTATATCAGGGATTAACCCCACCGGCTAATACCAATAAACAATCATACCTTTTATCAGCAACTTCACATAACTT
>CAYQWD010000288.1:0-3243 GCA_964420955.1 uncultured Paludibacter sp.
TTCTGAACTCCGCGTGTTAAAGCACAAATGGTTGGCCATGTAACAGCTTTAGAAATCTCAACTACCGATTTAAAATCACCCGGACTTGAGACCGGAAATCCAGCTTCGATTACGTCTACACCAATTTGCTCAAGGGCTTTTGCTACTTGAATTTTTTCGACTGTGTTTAACTGACATCCGGGCACTTGCTCTCCGTCGCGCAAAGTGGTATCAAAAATAAAAAGTCTTTCCATAATAATTTGCCCTCTAAACCACTGAATGGTAAAAAACCGTGAGGGTGTCGGCTTTTATTTTGATTTGATGGTTATTTGCTTTTCTTTTTTCAAAAGGGTTATGTACTTAAAAAAAAACCTTTCGCACCGAAGTGAGAAAGGTTTTCAATATTTTGTTCATTTATTTACATACCAAACTCACTTCGTCTTGTATTGTAAGAGAAGAATAATACCGAGTAGTTGAATTGGTAGAATATTGCGATTCATTGCTCTTTTTTTTAAATCTGTGCAAAGATAATGCTAATTTTTATTTAAGCAATACAAACTGTAATAATTTAATATGTTTTTCTTACAAATCATCACAAAAAACTCCAATAAAAAATACTTGTTAATTATTTTATGCTTTTATTGCAGTCATATTTAGTTCAATTTCGCCAAATTCAATCATAGCATTAAACATACAGAATGACTGAAAGTTCATTAAATCATCTTTTCTGACAGGCGCTTCAAATATCTTTTTGTCATCCAGCAATGAGGTTCTGTTTACTCCATAAAGCAAAGGAGTTTGGGGCGTAATCCATTTTTTGCCATCAAAAAAAGCTACATTAGCATACGAAGTATCAGTAATTAAACCATCCCGCACAAGTAATACGTCATCACAACTTCCGCGAAATTCAAACATCTGCTGAAATTCTGTACGATCAGCCAATTTATAACTTCGGGTTGTAATAACAGTTTCAACTAATCGGAGCGTTTTAATTTCTCTGCGATAATAAGGTTCGAATTGAATTTGATAATTTTTAAAATCGAAAAGAATTTTGCATTTATACAAACCTGAGCGAGGATAATCGGAATTTTGCAATATGGTATGCAAATCAGGCGCCTTAATTGTACGATAACATTGGGCAAACGCGAGATTCAATCTTTGCTGGTGGAATAATAGACGATAAAATTTACCATCGAGCAATTTTATGGATTCAAGAAACTGGAACATAAACTTTTTGAATTAATTCACGATATTCACTTTCTGCATCACTTTGCGAAGTTATCCCACCGCCACTTTTAAAAATCATTTTTTTTCCATGTTGTTCAATGTACCTTATCATCACAGCCGAATCGAGATTTTTGCCATCGAACCAACCGAAAACGCCCGTATAAAATCCACGTTTGTAATTTTCAGCTTTTAAAATTATTTCGATTGTCTTGGGTTTTGGAGCTCCGCTAATTGACCCTGCAGGTAGCATTTTGAAAATTATATCACCCAAAATTTGCTGGTAGTTATGTGGTAAATAGCCTGAAATTTTGGAACTAACCTGCAACAATTGCCCTTTATTGGTATAAATTTTCTCGACATAACGATATTTTTCAACTTTTACATTATCAGCAACAATACTAAGGTCGTTTCGGATCAAATCTACAATTGTAGCATGTTCCGACATTTCTTTTTGATTGTTTAATATCATTTCCTTTGCATTCGGGATAGCTGCATCAATTGTTCCTTTCATGGGATAGGATGATATTTTTCCATCATTTATGGTTATAAAAGTTTCAGGTGAAAAAACAATAAATTGATTGTTTAGCCAAAGTTTGTATTTAGCGCGACTATAATGAAAAATTTCTTCAAACGTTAAATTAGTTTGGATTTTCGTAGGTTGTGTAAGATTCACTAAAAATGAGTTTCCTTTGCAAATTTCTTGCTGTACGAAATTAAATTTTGTATGATATTCATCAAAACTGACTGGAAAATACTGTAAAACTACATCTTTTAATCCTGAATTACCATTATAAGGTTTAGAAAAATTAAATCCCGGAACAGAGAAACAAATATTATGTGAATTAAGTTCCTCTGAAGCTATTACATAACCACTTTTTGCTTCAAAATCTACTATGAAAAGAAATTTATGACCCATGCCCCCTAACAGATTCATTCGGGTTATTATTTCGGTCTGATTCAGCAAAGGGAAAAATTTTTCCATGAAATTTATGAGAAAATAAAATAATCTGTGAAATTACGAAATAATTAATCATGAAAAAAGAGTTGAAATCAACTCTTTTTCTTTTTCCCAGTTTGTTTCTGATACAAAAACCGCTTAATTTTATGCGAAGCTGTTTTTTCAAAAGGCTTATCCATAATTTCAACCCGTTTTATTTGTGAAGTGCGATTAAGCTTTTGATTAATTTCGCGTGTTAAATGCAATTGCCATTCATGAAATTTTTCTTTGTTTTCTTCGAAAATATGCTTCCAGTGTTCTAAATTTTTTTCAAGTGCCTCGATATCGAGTAAAATTTTAGCAACAAGGAATCCATCTTCTTCAATAACAAGCGATTCGGTTACAAACTGGTTATTGTTGATTACTGATTCAATATCTTCAGGATAAATATTTTCACCGCTGGCGCCTACAATTGTATTTTTCATCCTGCCTTTAATATAAAGTCGCTTTTTTGAGTCAAATTTCCCATAATCACCAGTTCTGAACCAACCATCATTGGTTAAAACTTCGGCTGTGGCCTCCGGATTTTTATAATATCCATTCATCACATTGGGACCTTTAGCCCATATTTCGCCTTCTCCATTTCTGTTTGGATTATTTATTTTCAACTCTACTCCCTTAATTGCATAACCGGTAGATTGAAGTTTAGTTTGATGAGGTGCTGCACCTGCAAGTAAGGGAGCAGTTTCAGTAAGTCCATACCCGATTGCATACGGAAAACCGCCTTCCTTAAGAAAGCGCTCAACCTTTGCATCGAGCTTTGCCCCGCCAATTCCAAAAAACTTTAACCTTCCACCAAATGACTGTTTCAGTTTTTTTCCTGCTATTCGATGGATCAGGATTCTGAATATAGGAGTTTGATATATTGCACGGGAAAAATGATTTTTATTGAATTTGTTTAGAATTTGACTGTTATAAATTTTTTCCATGATAAGGGGCACTGATAGCATCATGGTAGGTTTTACTGCTTGCATTGCAGGCAAAAGTGTAGTGGCTGTAGGTGGTTTTTCAAGATAATAAATACTTGAACCATACATTAT
>CAYQWD010000288.1:3275-4416 GCA_964420955.1 uncultured Paludibacter sp.
GAAAGTGGTAAAAATGAAAGAAACACATCATGGTGATGGATTGGCTGTACTGTATAGGATTGCATGGCTACAAAAGTGAGATTTTTATGTGTAAGCATTACTCCTTTCGAGCGTCCTGTTGTTCCGGATGTATAAATGATTGCAGCCAAATCATGCTCTTCAACTTTATTATCGCTTAAACTGGCTGGTGAAGATGGAATTTTCTTTTGCTGAATGATTGATAAATCATCAACACGCAATATTAATTGGAGTTCAGGAAAATCTTTTCCTACAACCTTGGTGAAGAGTTTTTCACTTACAAATAATCCTTTTGCTTCGGAGTGAATTAATACATTTTCAATTTCTTCCGAAGTAAAATCGGGCAAAACAGGCACCACTATCATGCCCTGATTAACAATTGCAAAATATGCTATTACCCAGTTTGGCATATTTTGCGAGAAAAGTGCGACTTTATCACCTTTTACAAAACCATAAGATTGCAAAAGGGCACTCAAATTATCGATTTGCTGACCCAATTCGCCATAAGAAATTGGCGTTTGTCCCACAAATGCAATCGATGGCATTTCAGCATAACGCTTTACAGAGTGATGTAAAAAAGATTTTAGTGTAAGTGGACGTGGTTCAAATTTTTTATGCAGTATTTCCATTTATTTGAAATTATTTACGTTTTATTGTTTTATAGTGTAAATTATTTCTGCAAATGTAAACAAATAATTGAATTATCCTGCACAATTATAACTCTTTTGTGCAAATTTATTTATTTATATAGAATAAATATGCAAGGTCGCTTATTTAAATCGGGTTTTTGCGATTTCCAGTTTTTTATGGTTTTCGTTTTTATGAACTCCGTTGACAGGGTAATATCGGCAGCAATACAAAGCAATGTTTCAGGCTTGCAGGTTTGCAATATATCTTCAAGCATTTTCATATTTCGATAGGGCGTTTCGATAAAAATCTGTGATTGGTTGTTTGAATTTGCGCATGATTCAAGCAGGCGGATAGCTTTTACTCTTTCGGCAGGCTGAATGGGCAGATAACCATTGAATGCAAACCTTTGACCATTGAAGCCCGAAGCCATTAAAGCAAGTAAAATTGAAGAAGGTCCAACTAAAGGAGTAACATTAAAATTTTCCTGTTGTGC
>CAYQWD010000289.1:0-1394 GCA_964420955.1 uncultured Paludibacter sp.
TTCTCGATTGTGTCAGAATATCCAATTCTGATAGGTCCCCATGAAGTAAGTCCGGGTCTTATTTTATAAAGTAAACAATAATAAGGTGCATCTTCAATAATCTGATTGATATAAAATTTCCGTTCGGGTCGTGGTCCCACAAGACTCATCTCTCCTTTCAGAATGTTAAAAAACTGGGGCAATTCATCAATGCGGTATTTCCTCAAAATTCTTCCCACAGCGGTTATTCTGTCATCATCGGGGCTGCTTAGGCGAGGTTGACCTGTTTCAGCACCTTCGTACATAGTTCTGAATTTGATAATATTAAAGGGTCTGCCATGCATTCCAATTCTTTCCTGCAAATAAAATATCGGACCTTTTGAATCTGTTTTTATCCAGACTGCAAAATACAAAAATGCAGGCAGGAGTAATATTATCATGATAAGTGAAATAATTAGGTCTAAAAATCGTTTGATACTCATTTCCCAATCTGACATTGGAACATCAGTGATGCTCACGAGCGGACTTGCTGATAAATTGCCTATGCGGGCACTGCCGGTAAGAATCTCATATAAGCGAGGTGTGAATCTTATATCAATATTAAACCGATAAAGCGCATTAATGTATTTAAAAAGCTTTTGTTCGTCAGCATTATCAAGTGCTATTATTGCTTCATCAATTTTATACTGTGAAAATATCTGGTTGAGTTGATTGAAATTGCCGATTATTTTATTGGACGGTACATTGTTTTTTGCGTCTACTGTAATAAATCCCAAAATCGTATTTTTATTGGAAATTTTTTGTAGTTCGTTTGCCATTTTTTCAGCATTTGCCCCGTTACCAATAATTACAGTGTTTATTGTCCATTTGCAGGTTTGGTAGTTTTTCTTCACCTGCGACATGATAATACTTCGGAAAATGAGCGTAATCCCTGTGAGCAATCCAAAAAGTACAAGTAACGAATAATAAAAATACTCGTATGACACAGTTACATCCTTCAGTTTAAGTATAAAAAACACAGGCAACGAAACCACCAGCGATGATATAATTGAAGGAAAGAAGAAACTTAGGATATTTTTTTTGTGAATATTTATATATACCCCCGTTAGATAATGGATTAAAACACATAAGAGTGGGAAAATTATAAGACTGGTAAAGTAATCGTAATTTCTCATTATGATGCCGAAATTGTCAATAACTGATATGTCATTCACCGACTTCCGATACACTACAAAAGCAAACCACACTAACAATGAGGCAATTACATCGGCTGCAATGAATTTTCTCAATAATGCATTTTTATTCATTTTTTCGATTTTTATAAAAATGAAAATTTTAACATATTTATTATGTCCATTTATTCGTTTTTAAGCACCACAGTAAATCTGTCGCGCGTAACAAAAAGGATCGCCTTA
>CAYQWD010000289.1:1458-4408 GCA_964420955.1 uncultured Paludibacter sp.
TTCCCAAACAGTTCATTCAGGTCAGTTTTTGTAAAGGTAAATGGATGTCCCTTGTCAATTAAAAATATCTCCATCATAGCTCTTACTGTTTTTCCCCACAGGTTATATGTATTTTGTCTGAAATAAATCAAACCTGAGGGTTTTAAAACCCGTTTCATTTCGCCCATTACAAGTTCAGGATTTTCACAATGATCAAGCACATTATCAACAATCAGCAAATCAAACTTTTCATTTTCGAAAGGAAGTTTTTCGCCTTTAGCGGCGGAGTATTTAACTGTTTTATCCCTCATCCTTACAAACTCTTCTACCGAAGCATAATATGTTTCAAGCGGATCTACAGCATACCGCACTTTGCTTTCGATAAGAAACGTTAATATTCCGGCTGCTCCGCTGCCAATTTCAAGAATGCCAGTTTCTGAATTATATTCTGCGAACTCTGAAAAATGTTTTCTTACTTCTTCTGCGCTAATACGGTAATATTCAGCATTTATCATTTGTGTTTTTCGCTTCCACCATTCTTGTTCGTAATGTTGTGCGAGTTCCCAGCGGGTTGGTTTATTCATTTATTTGATGCTTTGTTGTTAATCTCAAAAGTTCGTTATAAAAAATATTATTGTGAACGCAGAGATGCGAAGATGCAGGGAGACAAAGGAAAACTTTTAAGTTTTCCACTTCGCGTTCTTTATTTATGAATTTGATTATTAATATGTTGGAAAATTGAAATACAAAAAAAGTAGAAAGAAAATTACACATCATTACTCTTTCCCCTCAATTTTAATATCCCGAATCATTAACTGAATATTAGTATTTCCGTTAAAGGTATTTTCCTCTACAGTATAGCAAATATCCAACGGATTGAGCGCTTTCAGGTGATCGTTGTAAGCATACATGCCAAAAGCAATACCATTTATCACATTTTCACAGCTTGCATCAGTAAGCTCAAGTTTTAAATGTTCCTGTTCTTTACCTACAAGCCGGCTCGTGCCATAATCGAAAACTTTTTTTGAAACAAAAACTGGTTTCATATTACCAGGACCAAATGGACCAAACTGTTTTAATACCCGATAAAACTTGGGAGTAATATCCGCAAACTGCAAAGTTGCATCAATATCCACTTGAGGATAGGTTTGTTCTTCAAGAATATTTTCAGCTACGTATTGTTCAAATCTTTCTGAAAAAAGCTGCACATTTTCTTCCTTCATCGACAATCCGGCAGCATACATATGCCCGCCAAAATTTTCCAGCAAATCACGACAAGAGTCAATTGCCTTATAAATATCGAAACCGGAAACCGAACGCGCCGAACCCGATGCCAATCCATTTGAATTGGTAAGTACAATTGATGGTTTGTAAAATTCTTCAGAAAGTCGTGAGGCTACGATTCCGATTACACCTTTATGCCAGTCGGGCTTATGTACAACTATCGATTTTCGTTCTTTAAACCTTTCATCGGCGCCGATAAGCATAATTGCTTCATCAGTAATATTTTTATCAAGATCTTTACGATCGTTATTATATTCATTTATTGTATCGCTTTTTTCACGGGCAAAAGCAATATTGTTTGTAGTAAGAAGTTCAACAGCCTCCGAAGCCAGTTTCATTCGTCCGGAAGCATTTATGCGCGGTCCGATTTTAAAAACAATATCGCTGATAGTAACTTCACGATCGGCGAGTCCGCATATATCAATAATACTTTTTACACCGGTATTCGGATTTGAGTTTAACTGTTTCAGTCCATAAAAAGCCAGTATCCTGTTTTCTCCCGTAATAGGAACAATATCGGAAGCAATGCTGAGCGCCAGTAAATCGAGAAATGGAGTCAGCTCTTCAAAATTAATATTATTCCGCAATGAAAAAGCCTGCAGCAGCTTGAAGCCCACTCCACAGCCTGAGAGATGTTTGTAGGGATACGTACAATCGGTGCGTTTAGGATCGAGCACTGCCACGGCAGGTGGCAATTCTTCATCGGGTGTGTGATGGTCGCAAATAATAAAATCGACGCCGAGTGTTTTAGCATACTTCACTTTATCCACGGCTTTAATACCACAGTCGAGCGCAATTATTAAGCGGAAATTATTTTCGGCAGCATAATCAATTCCCTGATATGAAACACCATAACCTTCGTTGTACCTGTCGGGGATGTAATACCCTACATTGGAATAATAACGTTTGAGAAACTTATAAACAAGCGAAACTGATGTGGTTCCATCTACATCATAATCACCGTAAATAAGAATTTTTTCATTATGACGCATTGCACTGGTGAGCCTGTCCACGGCTTTATCCATATCTGTCATAAGAAACGGGTCGTGTAAATTGGCAAGATCCGGGCGAAAAAAATTCCGCGCTTCATCGAAAGTGTTTATCCCCCGCTGCACTAACAATTGGGCTAAAATCGGATTAATGCTAAGTTCTTCGGCTAATTTGTTTCTTGTCTCAATTTGTTGTTCATCTAGGGGTTTGTAAATCCATTTGTTTATCATTGTAGTTTTCTATTTTTTTCAGAAGAATACAGGCAAGAAGCAGATTGCGCCTTTGTTTACCTAAAATGTTGCTATTTTCAAAAAAAAATCAAGTCCGGTTCAACAGAAAATAGCTCGAAATTGCACCTTTTTTCAGGCAAATTGAAAAGCTTAATCTCACAAAATCAACAGATTCAGACTAACATTTAATCTTTTCAAACTAACCGTAAAAGTACGCATTTTATTTCAATAAGGCAAACAGCATAAGACCTCAAAAAAAATTCCTATCTTTGTTTTCGTTTGTAACATTTCTTCGCTTTGAAATGTTCTTATCAGTAAAACACTTTCATTGTTATCCGAACAAAAACGATGGGAATAATTTATAAAAAAATATGTTTGATAATTTTTTTTTTGATTTCAATGGGTCGTTTTAAAAATAACACAATGTGTATTAAATCAAGATGTTAATGTAATGATTCTATTAATAT
>CAYQWD010000290.1:0-4393 GCA_964420955.1 uncultured Paludibacter sp.
TGTATAACCATTTGATTATAAATCATTATAAAATTTTTAAACATTAGAAAATCAAACAATTAATTGCTTGTGAAAGTTCAATTATATAATCAAATATCGCTGAGTTAAAAACTTAGAGGTTTTTATTTGCGTCTTTATTACTTTACTTTTTGCGTTTAACAGAAAATTATTGGAGAAATATTTGACTTATATAAACTCTAACAATAGTTGTTTTGCAAATCCAATGCATTTTTTATATTTTTGTTCAATCAAACTATATCAAACTATATGATAGCATTTAAAAGAATTTTGTTGAAACTGAGTGGCGAATCCCTCATGGGCGAAAAGCAATATGGAATTGACGAAAAACGCCTTGGAGAGTATGCACAACAAATTGCTGAAATTGCCCGATTGGGTGTACAAGTTGGTATCGTAATTGGAGGAGGCAATATATTCAGAGGTTTAAGCGGATCGTCCAAAGGTTTCGACCGTGTTCAGGGTGATCAAATGGGAATGCTGGCAACTGTTATCAATAGTTTGGCTTTAAACTCTGCTTTGCAGGCTGCAGGAATTAAATCGAAGGTTTTAACTGCTATCCGTATGGAACCTATCGGTGAATTTTATTCCAAACAAAAAGCTGTACAAAGTCTTGAAAATGGCGAAATTGTTATTTTATCAGCCGGTACTGGAAATCCTTTTTTTACTACTGACACAGGCTCAGCGTTGCGGGCAATAGAAATTAATGCCGATGTAATGCTCAAAGGCACTCGGGTTGATGGAGTTTATACATCCGACCCGGAAAAAGACCCATCAGCTGCAAAATTTGATGAAATAACTTACGATGAAATTTATAACCGCAATTTGAAAGTTATGGATTTAACGGCTACAACCATGTGTAAAGAAAACAATATGCCGATTTACGTATTCGATATGGACACACCCGGAAATCTGAAAAGAGTGATGTGCGGTGAGAAAATCGGGACACTTGTCAGAAATAACCCTAATCATTAAAGAGGAACAAGAGAGAACAAGGAACAAAACTAACACGAAACACGAAACACGAAACACAACATAAAATCTTATGCAGGACGTAAAACCAGTTATCACAGAAGCCCAGAACAATATGGATGCAACCATACTATTTCTGGATGAAGCGTTGGCTCATATCAGAGCAGGAAAAGCAAATGCACGCATACTCGATGGAGTTAGAGTTGAATATTACGGGTCGCATGTACCCATTTCTAATGTGGCTACAATAACTACACCCGATGCGAAAACCATCACAATTCAACCATGGGAAAAAGCAATGATTGGCCCAATTGAAAAGGCAATTCAAAATTCAGATGTTGGAATTACTCCAATGAATAATGGTGAAACGATACGCTTGGGCATACCACCTCTAACCGAAGAACGTCGCAAACAACTTGCCAAACAGGTTAAGCACGAAGGTGAAGAAGCAAAAATTTCGATTCGTAATGCCCGAAGAGAAGCCATCGAAACTTTAAAAAAAATGATTAAAACCGGCTTACCCGAAGATGTGGAAAAAGATTGAAGTGCAGAAGGTTCATGATAAGTACATCAAAAAAATTGATGAAATGCTTGCAGCAAAAGAAAAGGAAATTATGACTGTTTAAATCGTTTTCTGATTTTTAAAATTTTTATCAGTCATTCCTTAGGGAATGGCTGATTTTTTGTCGAATGCATTGCTTATGTCAGTTATTAAAAATTCAATTTTACTTGTCGTTTTCAGCATTCATGCTGTTGCAGGTCTGAGTACCGATTCGGTTGCCGTACGAAAAAGTTTGTTTATTATACCTCATCCGGGATATCAACAGGAAACAAACTGGTCAGGAGGTGTCGCAGGAGGCTATTACTTTAAAAGTAACGATTTAAAACGTATCAGCTCTATTTCGGGTAGTGCCGTCTATACGTTATTACAACAGTTTATTTTTAATATTACTCCAAAAATTTATCTTGCAAATAATAAATGGTTTTTATACTCAAATCTCAATTTTCGGAAATATCCCGATTTTTATTATGGAATTGGAAATAAACCTACAACCATTGAACAATTATTTACTTCAGATATTTTCGCACTTACACTTCAACCACAATATGCACTGACATCGAAAATTTATGCAGGTCCGTTATTAAATATCCGTTATGAAAATCTGACCCCAGGCGAAGGATTTAATGCTGCTCGGGAAGAGATTTTAAGAAGTTTCGGTCTCGAAGGATGGATAAAACCGTTTTACAGCACTTCACTCGGCGGTCTTATCTCCTACGATAGTCGAGATAATCAGTTTTATCCCTACAAAGGCGTTTTTGCAAAATCTACATTTGCTTTTTCAAAAAATGGACTTGGAAGTACGCATACTTTTAGCGATTTAACTTTTGATGTACGACACTATCAACGAATTTATGGTAATCATGTTTTTGCATGGCAACTATATATCGAAGGCACACTCAGTAAAAATAAAATTCCATTTCAGCTTTTACCAACTTTAGGTGGGAGAGATATCATGCGCGGTTTCAGGCAAGGTATGTATCGCGACAATTTGTTGACACTTCTACAAACTGAATATCGCATGCCGCTGTACAAACGCCTTAAAGCTGCATTCTTTGTGTCGGCTGGCGATGTTATGAAATATCATTCGCCTGGGGTGGAAAAATTGAAAGTAGCTTATGGAGCAGGCTTACGTTACCGACTGAACGATGCTCGCGTTCACTTGCGTGTGGATATTGCTAAAAATAATTATGGTGAAAAACTGCAATTTTATATAACAGCTACAGAAGCGTTTTAAGCAAAAATTCTGACATTTTATTTTTAAATTTCATTTTCATGAGTATTTTTACAAGTTAATAATTGCTTTCCAGTAAATGATAATTCGGAGAACGCTCATAATTTGATTTTTCAAATTAACAAAAAATGCATGAGATAATGGCGCAAAACACATGAGAGGATTAGTTACAAAAAACACAGGAAGTTGGTATCAGGTAAAAAATACCGATAGCAATCAGATAGCCGATTGTAAAATAAAAGGAAATCTAAGGCTGAAAGATATTCGCAGCACAAATCCTGTTGCTGTAGGCGATTTTGTTACATATACCCTCACGCCCGATGGTACAGGTTTAATTTCTGAGATTGAAGCTCGAAGAAATTATATCGTTCGCAAATCGTCAAATCTCTCGAAACAATCTCATATTCTCGCTTCAAATATAGATTTATCGGCATTGGTAGTTACCATCAATTATCCGCCTACATCTACAGTATTTATCGATCGATTTTTGGCAACTTGCGAAGCTTATCGCGTGCCGGCATGTATCATTTTCAATAAAACCGATCTTTATTCGGCTGATGAAAATGAATATCTCGAAGCGCTTATTTTTTTATATGAAAATATAGGATATCCTGTTTTTAAAGTTTCTGCCCAAACTGGCGATGGTATGTATAAACTTGCTGATTATTTAACAGATAAAACCACTCTTTTTTCAGGAAATTCCGGCTCAGGAAAATCAACTATAATCAATAAATTAATACCCGGAACACAACTTAAAACAGGTCAAATTTCAGATTATCACAATAGAGGTATGCACACTACTACATTTTCCGAAATGTTTGAATTGCCACAGGGAGGAATAGTGGTTGATACTCCCGGAATAAAGGGATTTGGCGCTTATGATATGAACAGGTACGAAGTTGGTCATTATTTTAAAGAAATTTTTTATTTTTCGAAAAACTGTCGCTATTCTAATTGTACACACATTCACGAACCCGATTGTGCAGTACAAAAATCGCTTTCGGATAATTTAATAAGCGCTTCAAGGTTTCAAAGTTATCTGAGTATGCTCGATGATCTTAATGAAGGTAAATACCGAACGCAGAGCTACTGATTTGACATTTGACTTAAATTTCTGAATTACAAAATGAAAACTGTGTTTTGACTATAAAATTGCTAAGTACATGACAAAAATTTTATATATATATATATATGATTTTGAAGAAAATAGAACGCTGATTAAACGGATTTTAATCTCGCCTTTGGCGAGATGATTTCAGTTATTTATCTTAATCCAATCTTGCTTGCAAGATTTAATCCGTTTGGTCTCGGATACCGAACGACCGCTATTTGCGGTCTGTGGGGTAAATTCCAATTTGGATTTTTTGTACTTTACAACACTTGCTTGCAAGATTGAAACCATATAGAATCCGTTTTTAATGTTTTACATCGGCTTTAATCCGCTAAATCCGTGTGAATCTGCGTTCTATTTTTTGTAATGTACCAAGATAAAATTGTATAATGTTGTAGAATTATGGAAATATTTCTTTCAATATGTTCATTTTTTGAGTATTTATCTTGAAAATATTAATATATTTGCACTATAATCAAAAAAAAATACACCAGTTAAACAG
>CAYQWD010000291.1:0-4365 GCA_964420955.1 uncultured Paludibacter sp.
ATTTTTAATATTGAAAATTAATTCTTTTGTTCCCTTTTGTGGTTTAAATCTTCCTGTTTTTTTTTGATATTTATATCTAATGGAGCTAAAGAATTAAATAATGGATAATTTGCATTTTTCGTACCGCCACATATTATTTATTGATTTACTTATTTGGATTACTTTAATTGTAATTTAACAGGCTTTAATGCTAAAATGAATATTCCCGAAAAAATAGCTAAAGCATCGGGAAAAGAACAAAGACTTTTTATCTGTTAAAGAACAAAGTGAATTTTAATTTGTAACTAACTTTGCAATTTTGATCATCAAATTATTTCAATTAGCTAAGAAAATAACTACTTAAATGGCATTTAATGGGCATATTATCATTTTAGCTTATTGGTAAATTAGATTATTGGCACATTTTACTTAACAGCCTGAAAAGAAATCGAGACATTCAAAAATTTCAACTTTGGTTGCTGTTTGATTGATTTTTATTTCTCCGATATCTGTTAAAAGTGTGAAGTTAATTTCTTTCGATTCGTTTTTCTTATCGTGTGTCATCAATTCGTAAATCGGTTCGTAATCATCGCACCCTATAGTAAACGTTCCGTAATACTCTTTTGTTAAAAACTTTAACTTTAACAAGTCATCTTTGGGGAAATTTAATTTCACGTGCGAAAGATACAATTCACATAGCAATCCCCACATTACAGCATACCCATGTAAAACCGGACGATTTTGCCTGTACGAAATACTTTCGAAAGCATGAGCAAAAGTATGACCAAGATTCAATGCTTTTCGAATATTTTTTTCTGTTGGATCTTGCTCTACAACTCTTTCTTTAATTTTCACACTTCGTTCAACAAGTTTACCGAGTTTATCAAAATCCACCGATATCAAATCAAATTTCAGTATTTCGTTCCATTCTTCACGAGAATCAATAAGAGCATGTTTTACCATTTCGGCATAGCCCGAACGAAGATTTTGTGCATCTAGAGTTTTGAAAAAATCAATATTTATAAAAACAGCTTCAGCAGGTGCATATACTCCAATTTCGTTTTTGAATCCAAGAAAATTGATTCCTGTTTTTCCGCCTGTAGCTGCATCTACAGCTCCAAGCAATGTAGTGGACACATTTATATAAGGTATGCCACGTTTGAAAGTGGACGCTGCAAAACCACCAATATCGGTTACCATTCCGCCACCAAGATTTATCATAAGCGATTTTCGGTGAGCGCCATTTTCAGTAAGAAATTTCCAAATCTTTACTGCAGTATCGATATTTTTATTTTCATCGCCTGCTTCTATCGTAATTTTATGGGCAAGTGAAAGTTTTTCCGAATCATTCAACATTGGCAAACATAGCTTTGCAGTTGTTGTATCGCACAATACAAATATATCGTCTGCAGACATGGACCCGATTAATGTTGTAAGTTCGGGTAGAAAATTGCGGCAAATAATGGTTGATTTATTTTCCATTCAATAATTACTTTTCAGTGCAAAGATACTTTTTTACTTTTAAACAATATGCAATTATTATCCAATAATAAGAGTTGCGGATGAGTAATATATATCAAAAATAAAATATATTCTTAAAAATATTGAAAATAATTTGATTATATGAATATATGTTCATATATTTGTAGAAAATTTTGAACCTATGTTGTCAACAGATGAAATTACGTTAATGGAAGAAGCAGCATACACCCTCAGGGCAGTATCGAACGGGACACGACTTTGTGTAATCTCCCTGCTTTCGGAACACGAAGAATTAAACGTTACACAATTAGTTGAAAAACTGCGTTGTGAGCAATCCTTGTTATCGCATCATTTAACCGATATGCGCGCAAAGGGAATTCTTAATTACCGGCGCGATGGCAAAAACAGTTATTACTCGCTTAAAAACAAACAAATTGTACAAATAATTGATTGTATAAAATCATGTAATTGTACATCTTAAAAAAAACAGGAAGGATGATAAAAACATTTATAACAAAACATGTTCTGAAAATAGCAGGAATATTTTCCGGAGCAACAGGAGGATATCTGTATTACTATTTTATTGGCTGTAACGGCGGCACATGTCCTATCACATCAAATCCTTACATAAGTATTTTGTATGGCGCATTGGTAGGTTATCTTGTTTTCGATATGTTTAAAAAGAAAGAGAAAAAAAATGAACAGAATTAAAAAATGGCTTACAGGTTGGGATTTTGCAAGAATATTCAGAACAATACTTGCAGTAGCACTTGCAATTGCATATTTTTCCACTAAAGAAGAAATGTATCTTGCAGGAGCAGTTTTTCTGGGAGTTCAGGCATTATTTAACATAGGTTGCACAGGAAATGCATGTCAAACCAACATACCACAGCGAGAAGAGTCCGAAATCATCAAAACTGAAGATTACAAACCGAATAAGCAATAATGTACAGTACTTTTTATATATCGGAGAAAAGTTGCCTCAACTGCAACAACAAAGTATTGAAAACACTTGGAAGTCTTCAGGGTGTGTTTGGAGCTGAAATTGATCGTATTAACGGAAAAATTGAAGTAATTCATACCGATGAAATTGACCGGTTAAATATAGAAGAAATACTGAAATCGGAAGGATTTATCGAAGTTGAAGATGCAGATAAAATTTGAGAAATTAAAAAACAATAATAATAAAAAAACAGAATTTCATGAAAAAAATTATTGGATCGGTAATAATACTGGCTTTCATAGCATTTTCTGCCTGTGCAGGAAAAAACAAGGAAAATAATACAAACGTAAATAACGAAACAAAAAAAGAGAAAAAAATGGGAACTATACAATTGACGAAAGCAGAATTTCTGTCAAAGGTTGCAAACTATGAAACCAACCCCACAGAATGGAAATATTTGGGCGATAAACCATGCATAATTGATTTTTATGCAGATTGGTGTGGACCCTGCAAGGTAATAGCACCAATACTTGAAGAACTTGCAAAAGAATACGATGGTCAGATTTACATTTACAAGGTAAATACAGAAGTGGAACAGGAACTTGCCGCAGCATTTGGCATACGCAGCATTCCAACTTTGCTTTTCTGCCCCGTAAACGAAAACCCGCAAATGGCGCAGGGTGCAATGCCAAAAGATGCTTTCAAAAAAGCAATAGACGAAGTTCTGCTCAAGAAAGGAAAATAAGTTTTAGGGTTAGTGTTTAAAAAAGGAAATCACTTTCGTGGCGTATTCGCCATGTGAGTGATTTTTTATTGTAATCAATTGGCAGGTTGATACAATTTTATAATTTTGTGCTTTATTTTTTTTGAGTCAAATCTAAATCAAAACAAACATATGAAAACCAGACTTATAATTTCAATTATTATTATTAAATTTACCCTGTTGACTTCAGCTACAACACCTGCGAATTATACGGATAAGAAAGTAAAAAAAGAAACAAAACTAACCATTGAGCAACGGTTGAGCCTAATGACTCGCGAACTCAGCCTGACGACCGATGAGCAGACACAAATAAGAAACATACTGAAACATACACAGCTTGAAAAGGAAAAAATAAAAGCGCTTAATTTTACTAAAAAAGATGAAAAAGCGCGTATCGAAAAAATAAAAAATCTTCAAAAATTAAAACTTAAAAGTGTTCTCGGCAGCAAACGATTTTCACGTTATCAGAAACTTAAAAAAGAAGACGTTTTCTGACAAAAGGGAAGGCAAAGTTTACACCATCTAAAAATAATATTTTACAGCCTGCATTAAACCAAATCTGCTTATTAAAGTCCAAACTAAAGTATTAAACGGACTTTATAAACGCAATAATTTTTATTATCATGAAGAAATTTTTTTTATTGACATTGGCAATTGTATTCAACATTAGCCTATTCGCTCAAAACCAGCAAAATCCTGTCGGAGGCAGTAATCGTCAGCAGTTTACACCCGAAGCAAGAGCAGAAAGACTTGCCGAACAACTTGAACTTACAGCCGAGCAAAAAGCTAAAGTGCTTGACTTGTACAAAACTCAAGCCGAACAGCGCGAAAAAAACCGCAACAACAGTGAACTAAGCCCTGAAAAACGCAGGGAACTTTTTGAAGAAATGCGCAAAATAGAAGATACCGAACTTGAGAAAATTATCGGGAAAGAAAAAATGGAACTGTATTTAAAACTAAGGGCAGAGCGTGAACAACGCTGGCGCGAAGGCGGAGGGAGCAACAGACAAAGAAATAATTAAAAAAAAAGGACAATTAATATCTGGATACAAAATACCTAAAGAAATACTTACAATTGCTAAAAATATAAGTTTAATGTCTTATCACAGAATGTTCATGAGAGAATCTATTACTGAAGGGGCTTATTTCTCAAGGCCTATTTTTACCCATATCTACAACTTAGTGGAAGAAATTTTAG
>CAYQWD010000292.1:0-2711 GCA_964420955.1 uncultured Paludibacter sp.
TTGTTTTTCCTTCTTTAATATACAATACTTTACTGATAAGACTGCCACATTGTGCCACTATGGATCGTCCAAGCTCAAAATGCAGGGTTTGATGCGGGCGCAACGCAAGATGTTGACGAAAAATTTTGAAGTAACTTTCGAAATCGGGAACTGGAAAATGATTTGGATGTTCATAATTGATACCCAAACCGCCTCCCACATTAATATGTTGCAATGTAACGCCTTTACCCTCGAAATATTCCTGTAATTCATTTACCCTTACACATAAACCCTGAAAAGGCTGCAAATCGGTTATTTGAGATCCGATATGAAAATGGATACCCACAAGTTTTATATTATTGAGCCTTGACAACAATTCTACAACATAATCGAGATCGGAAATATTAATGCCGAATTTATTTTCGTTCAGTCCGGTAGTTATATAATGATGTGTATGAGCGCTTACATTGGGGTTAATTCGTAATGCAACTTGTGCAATTTTCGAATTGTTTTGTGCAAGCTGATTTATAACTTCGAGTTCCTGGGTTGATTCAACATTGAAACAGAAAATATCATTTTCGAGCCCAAGTTGTATTTCTTCGTCCGATTTACCTACTCCGGCAAAAACAATTTTTTGAGCGGGAATACCGGCATTCAATGCAGCCTGCACTTCACCTCCGCTAACACAATCAGCCCCGAGCCCTGCATCTTTTATCTCTTTCAGTACCTGATGATTTACGTTTGCTTTCAGGGCATAATGTACTTCAAAGGGTAAGCATGCTGTTACTTCAGCAACTTTTTTCAGCGTAGAACGTAAAATTTCCAAATCGTAAAAATAAAATGGAGTTCGCAAATTTCTAAACTGCTCAACAGGAAAAATACCTTTAATCATAACAATATAAATAAATGATGAATTAACAATATAAATCAGGGCAGGCATTCAGATAATGCCTACCCTGGCGGATTTATTAGAAATTATTCTAAAAATTCTGAAAAAACAAGGTGTTACTCAGGGATTCCAATGCTTGTTTTTTATCGGAAGCATTAATCAGAAACGACACATTATAATTACTGCCGCCGTAAGAAATCATCCGAACAGGAATATCTTTTAATGCATTTACGATAGAAGTTTGAAATCCAATATTTTCGGGCGGAAGATCACCAACTACACAAATTATCACCATATTGGCATCAACAGTAACAGTACCAAGTTTTTTCAGACTGTTTACAATTTCATCAAGTTTTTTGGAATTATCAATCGTAACGGAAACACCTACTTCGGATGTAGTAATCATATCAATTGGCGTTTGATAGCTCTCAAAAATTTCGAAAACACGACGCAAAAACCCATGTGCAAGCAACATACGCCCAGATTTAATTTTGATAGCAGTAATTCCATCTTTTGCGGCTACTGCCTGCACTTTACCCTTCTGATGTTGTAAAGATATCAAAGTTCCGGGAGCCTTTGGATCCATTGTGTTAAGCAGCCGAACTGGTATATTATTCAACTTGGCAGGTAAAATACAAGTAGGGTGAAGTATTTTTGCGCCGAAGTAAGCTAACTCAGCAGCTTCCTCAAAGTGTAGATAAGGAACCGGCTTTGTATTTTGCACATAACGTGGGTCATTATTATGCATTCCATCAATATCAGTCCAAATTTGAACTTCCTTGGCTTTAATGGCAGCTCCAATGAGCGAAGCGGTATAATCGCTTCCACCGCGCTGCAAATTATCAATTTCGCCATAAAAATTACGGCAAATATATCCCTGAGTTATGTAATATGTGTATCCGGTATTGTTTTTTAATTGCAAATCGAGATGTTCGGCAATGAAAGCTGTATCGGGTTCGGCATTTTTATCTATACGCATATATTCCAGAGCTGGAAGCAAAACGCTATTTTCACCTATTTCTGACAAGTAAAGTTGAAACATATTTGTAGAGAGAAGTTCGCCCTGTGCAAGAATTGCTTTTTCTTCGAAAAGTGTAAAAACAGATTTGGAGAAAGAACGCAGATAGTCAAAATGAGCATGAATAATTTCAAGCGCTTTTGTTTTATACTCTTCCGAAGAATATAACTCACTAATTACTTCGAAATACTTTTGTTCCAGAACATTTATACGTTCAAGTGCACCGGCTGAATTGTTTTTGTAGAAATAATCTGAAATTTCTACCAGACTGTTGGTTGTGCCTGACATTGCAGAAAGAACAACAATTTTTTGTTCTCCATCGCATATAAGCTTTACCACATTTTTCATGCGTTCTGCCGAACCAACTGAAGTACCTCCAAATTTTAAAACTTTCATTTTCATTTTATATATTATTAGCTGCAAGTAAATGCAACACAGGTTTTGATTGTTATTTTAGTTTGAAAAAAAACCTCATTATTTTATTGTTTATTAACTTCAGCAAGCAAAATAAATTGAACACAGGAAAAAATGAGGATTAAAAAAAAATTAAATCAGAAATTCAATTATTTTCTAAAAATCTTTTCTCTGTACAATTTCAGTATTCGGTTGCAAAATTAATCAATTTCCTTATCATTTTGATATTCTATAATCATAATTTTAAAATACCTTTGCAAAAAGTAAAACTATAGTACTAAAAGGGGTATAAAAAACAAAAAGAGGAAACGCCGCATGGAATTACCTCTTAATTGTTTTGGGGTGAAAAACGGGGCTCGAACCCGCGACCTTCGGAACCACAATCCGACGCTCTAACCAACTGAGCTATAA
>CAYQWD010000292.1:2721-3214 GCA_964420955.1 uncultured Paludibacter sp.
CATATTTTGCGGTGCAAAGATAATAAAGCAGCATTTATTGTGCAAAGAAAATTTATTAAAAATAAAAAAAAATAATACGTATTTGATTAACAGGTTGTTAGAAAATATAATATGAAATATTTATACTTGAATAAGGCAACAGAACAGATTTACGGCGAAATTTTAAAAAAAATATCACTCTCGATGGACGGATTATCTGCCGACTTAATGCGGGGAATGGGAATACAATACGAAAAAAATATGGGTGTTTCAATAGTTCGTTTACGCGAAATTGCCGCCGAATATCAACAATCGCAAACTTTAGCCTTGCGCTTATGGAAGACAAATCAACGAGAAACCCGTATTATGGCATTTTTACTTGCCGATTTTAAAAAAACAGATATCGGAACTGCTATAAAAATTGTAAATGAAATAGATCAGCCTGAATTAGCTGAGACAGGTGCAATGTATTTGTTCAGCAAATTACATTTTGCATTCGATTTTTGTATATATT
>CAYQWD010000292.1:3263-4355 GCA_964420955.1 uncultured Paludibacter sp.
GACGGGCTTTCATACTTCTTCTCGAATTTATCAAATGCTTAGTTTTACCGAAAAAAATGTACTTATTGCGCATGCATTAAAAAATTCTGAAACCGACAGTTTTCATGTAGCAAAATCGATAGGATTATTTTTAAGCCGTATGTGCAGGACTGATAAAAAAACTGCGCAAAAAATTTATAATGAAGCTTTTATGATAGAGCACAATAAAGCTAAACATATAAATATTATTAGAGATTTGATAACACAGGAAATTGATTATTTTGTACACAAGTAAAAATTATTGTATTTTTGTTCCCTAACAAATTGAAGCATGAAAGAATTACAAACCATTGAATCGGTCATATCCGTTTTCACAGACTTTTTGAAAAAAAACGGGTACAGAAAAACTTTCGAAAGATTTGCAATACTTGAACACATCGGAAAAACTGAAGGGCATTTTACAGCCGAACAGCTCTTCGAGTTAATGCAAAAAGATTACAGAGTCAGTCTTGCTTCGGTGTATAATAATTTTGAGCTGCTATTAAATGCCGGATTAATCGTAAAACATCAGTTTAACAGCTCATCGGCTCAATATGAAAGAACATTCAGAATTCAACAGCACCATCATCTTGTTTGCTCAAATTGCGGAAAGGTAAAGGAGTTTAAAGACAAGAATCTGAAAATCTACATCAGCGCTAAAAAATTTACAAATTTATATCCCACACATTTTTCACTTTATGTTTACGGACTGTGTCGCAGGTGTTACAAAGCAATAAATACAACGTATAATGATAACAGTGAACCTGAAATTGAGTAAACAGACAAAAAAATAAATCAAAGAAAAAGTATTACAATAATAAATTTACAAGTATGAAAGCAGATGTACTACTGGGACTCCAATGGGGCGATGAAGGAAAAGGAAAAGTAGTTGATGTACTTACCCCGCATTATGATATAATAACCCGTTTTCAGGGAGGCCCCAACGCAGGACATACACTTGAATTTGAAGGAAAAAAATTTGTTTTGCGGTCAATACCATCAGGCATTTTTCAGGGTGATAAAATAAATGTCATTGGCAATGGCGTAGTACTCGACCCTGCATTATTCAAGGCT
>CAYQWD010000293.1:0-4347 GCA_964420955.1 uncultured Paludibacter sp.
ATTCCGCGCTTTTTTCAGATTTATATCATTCAATCCTGAATTCAACATCGAAACAGAAAATATTATTCGAAATAAATTTAAAAACGAGATATGCGAAAATGCGAATTTGTCGAAAATAATTTCAGAAAATCCAATTGACCTTGCTTATTGCCTTTCACTTATCAATTCTTTTATTCAATTTAAAACAATTCATTCCGTTACTCCGCCCTGGGTGCTGCGAAATTATCCCGAAGTGGAACGAATAATGTTCATTTTACGCAATAAGCCATGTATTGCAGGTTGTGCTTACTGTCAAACTGCATTGGATGTTCATAAGGGATTAAAACGATTTTTTGGTTTCGATAGTTTCCGGACTTATGGCGGTGAACCTTTGCAGGAACGAGCAGCAAAAGCGGCTGTTGATAATAAATCGATACTTGCTGTTTTTCCGACCGGTGGCGGAAAATCCATTACTTTTCAAATTCCGGCATTGATTAGCGCCGAAAACATGCGAAGTTTAACCGTAATAATTTCGCCATTGCAATCGTTAATGAAAGATCAGGTTGACAATCTGGAAAGATCAGGAATTACCGAAGCAGTTACCATTAACGGGTTGCTCGATCCGATTGAACGTGCCAAATCGTTCGAAAGAGTAGAAGATGGTTCGGCTTCAATTTTATATATTTCGCCCGAATCATTACGCTCGAAAACTATTGAAAAGCTCATTTTACAACGTAAAATTGCCCGATTTGTCATCGACGAAGCGCATTGTTTCTCGGCTTGGGGACAGGATTTTCGTGTAGATTATTTGTATATTGGCGATTTTATCAAAATTATTCAGGAAAAGAAAAATTTGAATGAAAGTATTCCTGTTTCATGTTTTACAGCCACTGCCAAACAAAAAGTAATTGAAGATATCAGGGATTATTTCCGTGAAAAACTTTCGCTCCATCTCGAACTTTTTACCACCAAAACCTCGCGAAAAAATCTTCATTATAAGGTATTTAATGAAAACAATGAAGAGGAAAAATATCAGAAATTAAGAAGTCTGATTGAGGAAAAGAATTGTCCCACAATTGTTTATGTTTCCAGAACATACAGAGCTTTTAAACTTGCCGAACGTCTTTCCGAAGATGGTTTTTCAGCACGTCCGTATCACGGAAAAATGGATAAGCAAGAAAAAACCGCCAATCAAAATGCGTTCATCAATGGCGAAGTGTCGATAATGGTTGCCACATCGGCATTTGGTATGGGTGTCGATAAAAAAGATGTAGGAATGGTGGTGCATTACGAAATTTCTGATTCGCTCGAAAATTATGTGCAGGAAGCAGGCAGAGCCGGTCGCGATGAAAATATGGATGCCGATTGCTATGTGCTGTTTAACGAAGCCGATCTCGATAAACATTTTGTCCTGCTGAATCAGACCAAACTTTCCATTAAAGAAATTCAACAAATTTGGAGAGCCATCAAATTCATAACCCGTTTTCGTTCAACTGTTTCCAACTCAGCATTGGAAATTGCTCGTCAGGCGGGTTGGGACGATAGTGTTGCCGAAATTGAAACCCGTGTTACTACTGCCATAGCAGCACTCGAAGATGCCGGATATTTAAAACGTGGACAGAATATTCCTCAAATTTTTGCCAATAGTATTTTAGCCCGTAATGCGCAGGAAGCAATTGAAAAAATTAATGCATCGGAAAAATTTGAAGAGAAACAGAAAGAAAAAGGTATTCGGATTATCAAAAAACTTTTCTCGAGTAAAAACCGTAAACAAGTTATTGATGAAGCCGGCGAATCCCGAATCGATTACTTGAGCGACCATCTCGGCATTGTTAAAGAAGAAGTTATCAATATTGTGAATTTGCTTCGCGAAGAAAGCATACTTGCTGATGCCAAAGATTTAACCGCTTATATTAAACGAAGCGTAAATAAAAACCGATCGCTTTCTATTGTTGAAACCTTTGCCAACATCGAAAAATTTTTACTCCGGTTGTTGGAAGAAGAAAAAACTTTCCATATTAAACAACTGAACGAAGAAGCTGAGCGAAATGGCTGCGAAGATGTAAACATCAACAAAATTAAAATCCTGCTCAATTTTTGGGCAATAAAAAACTGGATAAAACGTCAAAATCTTCCATATTCAAAAAATCATATTGCAGCTATATGTTTGCAACCTAAAGAATTGCTATTGGATAAGTTGCAAAAACGGCATGAACTTGCAAAGTTTATTGTTGAATTTTTGTACGACAAGGTTAATGCTAATATTGCTGATGCCGATAAAGAAAAGGAAGAAATTATGGCAGAATTTTCGGTTTTAGAACTTAAAACTGCTTACGAAAACAGCGCTAACTTGTTTAAAATCAATGTATCTTCTGATGATATCGAAGATGCTCTTTTTTACCTGTCGCGTATTGATGCCATAAAAATTGAAGGTGGATTTTTGGTGGTTTATAATAGATTGAGTATTGAACGATTGGAAAAGGATAACAAAAAACGATATACCAAAGAAGATTATGAAAAACTCAACCTGTTTTACGAAAATAAAGTACAGCAAATTCACATAGTTGGGGAATATGCAAAAAAAATGATTGATGATTATAGAGATGCGCTGCAATTTGTTGAAGATTATTTTCAACTAAATTATAACTCATTTTTGAATAAATATTTTCCGGGCAGTAAGGCTAAAGAATTAAGCTTAAAAATGACTCCTACGAAATTTAAGCAACTTTTTGGAGAATTATCGGCATCGCAACTGAAAATTATTAACGATAACGAGTCGAAAAATATTGTTGTGGCAGCCGGTCCCGGAAGTGGTAAAACAAGAATTTTAGTTCATAAATTAGCTTCACTGCTCCTAATGGAGGATGTCAAACATGAGCAATTGTTGATGGTAACATTTTCGAGAGCTGCCGCTACCGAATTTAAAAAGCGATTGATAAATTTAATAGGCAATGCAGCCAATTTTATCGATATAAAAACATTTCACTCCTATTGTTTCGATTTACTTGGTAAAATAGGAACTCTCGAGAAATCGGATACAATTTTGAAAAAAACGATCGAAAAAATCAGAAACAATGAAGTGGAAATAAGTCGTATTACCAAAACTGTATTGGTGATAGACGAAGCGCAGGACATGAATGAGGATGAATACAACCTGATAAATCTGTTGATGGAACTTAACGAGGATATGCGCGTAATAGCAGTTGGCGACGATGATCAGAATATTTATGAATTTAGAGGTTCAAGCTCGAAGTATTTGGAGCAATTTATCGTCCAAAACAAAGCCGTTAAATATGAATTAGTAGAGAATTTCCGAAGCAAGAGCAATCTTGTAGCATTCTCTAATCAGTTTGCCGAAAATATTCATCATCGGCTGAAAACATTTCCAATAGTAGCTAAAAGTAATGAAAATGGAAAAATTAAAGTGGTGAATTATCAAAGTACGCATTTGATTTCTCCAATAGTAAGTGATATATTCGAAACAGAACTAATTGGAACTACTTGCGTACTTACAATTACTAACGAACAGGCATTGCAAATTACCGGTTTGCTCTTAAAACACGGAATGCAAGCTCGTTTAATACAATCTAATGAAGGATTTAGCTTGTATAATATTCTTGAAGTCAGAGAATTTTTGAATTTGTTGAATTTTTCTGATGAAAATTATGTTATTGGCGAGGACCTTTGGGAAGAAGCAAAACGTGCGTTGAGAAGTAAATTTCAGAAGAGTACGCGATTGGAAATTTGCAACAATATTATCCGCGATTTCGAGGCAACTAATCCAAAAAAGAAATACAAATCCGACTTTGAAGTGTTTATCCGCGAATCGATGTTGGAAGATTTCTTCAACGAAAATGGTGAAACAATTTTTGTGTCAACCATTCACAAGGCAAAAGGAAGGGAATTTGATAATGTTTTTATGCTGATTGATAATTTCATTATTGAAAACGAAGAGCACAAACGTATTTTATACGTTGGAATGACACGGGCAAAGAACCAATTGATT
Source organism: uncultured Paludibacter sp. (assembly GCA_964420955.1). GTDB lineage: Bacteria > Bacteroidota > Bacteroidia > Bacteroidales > Paludibacteraceae > Paludibacter. The sequence goes on from CAYQWD010000293.1 coordinate 3,986, forward strand.
ATTCATGCCAATTGCAATTATTTCAACCAAATTAGTGTTGAAAACATGAAACGGATAAAGAATAACGAAATATACACACCGCCTGCTGAAATTGCCATGCATCTAACGCATAAGGATGTCTGGCTCGATTATTTTATCAACAAGCAATATCTGATAAAGCAACTAAGCTGTGGTGAAACATTGAAAATAAATAATGATGAATGTTTAAATGCAAAAGGTCAATCGGTACTGAAATTTTCGCATCATTTTCTCGAAAAAATTGAAAAGCAAAAAGAGAAAAATTACTTTCCTAAAAGTGCAAAAGTAAACTTTATACTCTATTGGAAAAAGGAAGATGCTGAACAGGAAATTTTGATTGTTTT
>CAYQWD010000294.1:0-4346 GCA_964420955.1 uncultured Paludibacter sp.
TACAAATAAATTTTGATAATAACCTGTTAATGAAAGACATGGTGGTTTTTCAGCAGTCCCGAAGTAATGAACATAACTTTTCGTCATCCCTCGCTTCGCTTCGGGATGACGAAATAAAAATTTAAATTCTTGTAGTTTTTGTTCAACTCTGTTTCGGTAAATTTGTTTCACTATCACACGATTAACGATTAAACTCTAACTTAAAAAAAGTAAACCTACATTTGATTGTATTATTAATATTAAAGACAGTTTTTTGTGACATAATTTTTTTCTCAATTTGGGTTTATTGCGAATGTATTTATTTTGCTATTCAGACAATAGTATTCGCACTTCTGATTCTTCGAATACTAAACAACTTATAAATTAAAAAAAACGATAACTGTATTTTTCTGCAATGGTATATTATAAAGATAATTTGCCTGTAACCAAATACTTAAATTAATCACTTTTAAAAACCAAACCTGACAAAAACTCTTGACCAAATCAGATTAAAGCATCTTTTTTGTTTAACACTGACATGTTTTTCGAATATTTGCAGGGTTTAAAATTTTTATCGAAAAAAACTCACGGCACAGCAAAAATAAGCAAGAAAAAACTGTATGGTTTGTACAAAAAAACAGTAAAATTTGATAGTCAACAGAGAAATCGTTTTTAAGTAAAAATTTATTCTGTTTTAAACAATACAATTTTTTTATCATACTTCACTACCCTGCCCAATTCAATTGTTTTTTTTAAAAAAAAAATTCCTATTTTTGTAACTTACCTTTCAAAAATAACCTTCAATTTATGACGCGCATAATTTCCCCTTCGATACTTGCAGCCGATTTTAGCAATTTGGAAGCTGTTTCTGAAATGATTAACCGCAGCGAAGCAGACTGGGTTCATTTCGATGTTATGGATGGAGTATTTGTACCCAATATTTCATTCGGTTTTCCTGTACTTGAAACCATGAAAAAGCACTGCCGAAAAATGCTTGATGTGCATATTATGATAGTAAATCCAGAAAAATATGTGAAGCGTTTTGCTAGTTCAGGAGCAGATATGCTTACCTTTCATTACGAAGCAGCTGAAAATCCGCACGAGGTAATTCGCATGATTCGGAATGAAAATATAAAAGCAGGTATCACCATTAATCCCGACGTTCCTGTGAGCGTATTGAAACCTTTCATTGCAGAAGTAGATATGGTATTACTAATGTCTGTCTTCGCAGGTTTTGGAGGGCAGAAATTTATTGAAGAAACATTCAACCGAATCGATCAACTGAAAGCTATGATTGATGATTTAAATCCTGAATGCCTCATTCAGATTGATGGCGGTGTGGGTCTGGACAATGCAGCTAAACTTTTTGCACATGGTGTTAACGTGCTTGTAGCCGGCAGTACAGTTTTCAATGCCTCTGATCCTTTGAAAATGATAGCGGACTTGAAGAGATTTTAATTTCTTCACCGAACTTATTTCCAATATTTATACACTTCAAAAAATGAATTGGAAAAAACAACTAATCCATCCATGCGATAAAAAAATAAGCTGAAATACTGAAAATGTAACTTTTAATGCTTTACTATAAAAACGAAATCTAAATGTTATTCCTCCATAACAATCCATTTTTTCGTATGTTATTGCCGCTTGTGGCAGGGATTGTTTTTGCACGGTTTGTGCCCGGGTTGGAATTATTATCGCCAATTTTCTTTATAATAGCAGTTGTTGTATTTTTTGGGTTACATATCAGGCAAAAAACCGAAATTTTGTGGCATTTCCGATGGATTTTCGGCGTTTCACTACATTTGTTTCTATTTGCTACTGGTTATTTTATTGCCGAACAAAAAGTTTTGAAAAGTGCTTTCAGTCACCTTAATCAAAAAGGAATTTACGCTGTAGAACTGACTGAAGCGCCGGTTGAAAAAAAAAATTCACTTCTATGCCGCGTAAAACTCATAAGCTTTACCGACAGTTTACAGAAACCACAGCCCGCATTTGGTAAAGCTATTTTATATATCGCCCGTGACAGTGCTACTGCAACTTTATCTTCTGGTCAGCGCTTGCTAATCGAAACTCGGTTTACAACTCCTGATGGCGAAGTTAATCCTGATGCATTTAATTATGCAGCCTATCTGAAAAGGCAGGGAATTGGCGCTACAGCATATATTTCTTCGGAACGATGGACTGTTTATGGACAAAACACTAATTTTTCTTTTTTGCGCATGGCAGAAGAAGCGCAGAAAAAACTATTGAATATTTATAGTCGTTTCGGCATCAAGGGTGATGAATTTGCCGTTTTGGCAGCACTTACTCTTGGAAGCAAAGATGCACTGCACCCTGAATTACGCCAAAACTACACTACAAGCGGCGGTATGCATATTCTGGCTGTGAGTGGTTTACACGTGGGAATTATTTACATGGTGTTGATGTTTTTATTCAGGTCGATGAATCGCAATCGACGCCTTAAAGTACTAAAAACAGTTTTTGTAATCACTTTCTTGTGGATATATGCATTCGTTACAGGATTGCCACCATCGGTAATGCGTGCCACTCTTATGTTTTCGCTGGTTGCTATTGGGGCAAGTTTTGAGCGAAAACCGAGAATTTACAATACTATTTCAGCAGCCGCATTTGTCATGCTGATTATCAATCCCGATTTCCTCTATGAAGTAGGTTTTCAGTTGAGTTTCAGTGCGGTTGTAAGCATTATTTACTACCAACCAAAAATTGCCGGATTGTTTGTCATAAAAAACAAACCACTAAAATGGGCATGGAATCTAACATCCGTTTCGCTGGCTGCACAAATAGGCACTGCTCCTTTCTCACTGTATTATTTCAATCAGTTTCCAAATTATTTTCTGATAACAAATTTTGTGGCAATTCCTTTTGCAACCTTTATTATATACACTGCCGTAGCGCTTTTTGCAGTTTCATCCATTCCTTTAATTTCAAATGCGATAGCATTAATTTTGCACTGGCTTTTATATATACTCAACTATTCGATTGAAACTATTCAAAGTTTGCCATTTTCACTTACCGTAACTTCCATTAATTTTTTGCAACTATCTGCTGTTTTCGGATTTATAATTCTGTTTACTGTTTTTCTTTACAAAAAAAAATTCGCTCCCTTGTTTGTTTCGCTTGTGCTTTTACTTGTATGGAGCGGTATAAATCTTCAGAAAAACATCGCTAAACGTGATTTTACCCGTTTATTGGTTTTTTCAGATAATAGCGCTACGCATATAACTTTTATAAAAAAAGGAAACAGCTATTTTTTTACAACCGATAGCGCTTCATGCAAACGAATAACTCAGAATTATTTTCTGAACAACAAAATTGATTTAAAGATGAATGCAGCAGATGCTCCTTGGTACAAAGAGGGATTTGCTGAATTCGAAGGAAAAAAGTTTTTAATTCTTACGGATGATAGATTTCGCCGTAAAACAACTGAAAACCCAATCAAAGTTGACTTTCTTATCATTGGCAATAAACTAAAACCGCGCATCAACGATATATTGAATTGTGTGATTCCCGATTGTATAATCGTGGATCGAACAATTTCTGAATGGTACACCCGAAGCATACGTAAAGCATGTGCTGAAAAAAATATTACGTTTTATGCCATTGCAGAGGAAGGAACATTCCAACTAAACATGAACTCTCAGGCAAAACCCTAATTACAAAAATAATTATCGCAATATTTTTGTTATTTTTGCAGTCAATTTCAATAAACCTGAACAATCAATGATTTCGAAAATTATTGCTGAAGATTTAATACACAAATCGGAAAAACTGATAGAAGACTCCGAAAAAATAGCTATTGTAGTACACACCGGACCCGATGGAGATGCAATGGGATCAGCCCTTGGTTTGTGGCATTACTTAATGACTGTACATAAGGAACCCGTAGTTATAGTACCCGACCAGTTACCGGCATTCCTGCAATGGATGCCCGGAACTGAATGTCTGCTGGTGTACGATGAAAAGATTGAAACCTGTGAAAAAATACTCGCGGAAGCTGATTTGATTTTTGCGCTCGATTTTAATTTACCATCGCGTGTTGGGAAAATGAAAAATGCACTGTTAACTTCCAAAGCGCCCATAATTTTGGTTGATCACCATTTACACCCCGACAATTTTGCAACAGTAACCATTTCGCACCCCGAAATTTCATCAACCAGCGAATTAATTTTCAGATTAATTTGCCGCATGGGCGATTTCTCAAAAATAAATCTTGCCGCAGCAGAATGTATTCTCACAGGCATGATGACTGATACAAGCGGCTTTTCGTTCAACTCAAACAGCCCAGAAATTTATTCAATCGTATATGAACTGCTAAAACTCGGAATAGATAAAGATGAAATTTT
>CAYQWD010000295.1:0-4340 GCA_964420955.1 uncultured Paludibacter sp.
TCAAGGCGAATCGAACTACGATAGGGCAAACACTTATACACAAATGTTTACAACACTCGTAAAAGGATGGCGCGAAAAATGGAAACAAAAAGAAACAATTCCATTTTATTATTGCCAGATTGCGCCTTACGATTATTCACTTGTAACTGCTAAGGAAAAAGAAGTGATAAATTCAGCATATTTACGTGAAGCGCAATTAAAAGCTGAATCGATAATACCTAATTTAGGCATGGTTGTACTGATGGATGCAGGTCAAAAAGATTGTATTCATCCTCCTAAAAAGAAAATTGCCGGCGAACGACTGGCTTTGCTTGCACTGACCAAAACATATAATATAAAAGGTGTAACATCTGAAAGTCCGATTTTTAAATCGATAGAAATACATAACGACACCGTTCAGGTTAGTTTTGATAGAGCAGAAATGTGGCTCACAGCCAAAAATAGCGAATCGAAATTGGTAACCGTAGCAGGTAACGATAGGATTTTTTATCCTGCTAAAGCCTGGATTGTTCGCAGTAAGCTGTATGTTAAAAGTGATAAGGTGAAAAATCCTGTGTCAGTGCGTTATGCTTTTGAAAATTATGCCGAAGGCGATTTATTTGGAACGGAAGGGTTGCCGGTATCGAGTTTCAGGAGTGATGATTGGTGATTGTAATTGAACCACAAAGGCTCATGGATTTTTTAAAAAATAAATTTGGGAACTATGTGTCTTTGTGGTTAAATTTTAAGAAAATGGAAAAACTAAAATTCATACTACTTCTATTATTCATTTCAATTTTTGTTAAGGGAGCTGAAATTGACTTCGTATGGACATCTCCGTCGAAAAATTCTTCCGAATCGATGCCATGCGGCGGTGGTGATATTGGAATGAATGTTTGGGTTGAAAACGGCGATGTGCTTTTTTATATGGCTCGAAGCGGAGCTTTTGATGAAAATAACACTTTGCTGAAACAGGGAAGATTTCGTGTCAGCCTCACTCCTAACCCATTTATTAATGCCTCTGATTTCAGACAAACTTTAAAACTCAACGATGGAAATCTTGTAATTTCATCCAACGACACAAAAATTTTATTCTGGGTTGATGTATTTAAGCCGGTTGTTCATGTTGAAATTGAGAGTAAAAAGCCAATTTCGACCGAAATTCGTTATGAAAACTGGCGATATACCGACCGAATTATCAGAAAAGGCGAGGGTCAGCAAAATTCGTATAAATGGGCTGTTCCACAGGATTTAAAAATGAAGAAAGATTCGATTACTGCTAACGTAAATTCAGTTACATTTTATCATCGCAATCCCAAAGAAACAATTTTTGATGTAACCGTGCTTCAGCAAGGATTGAACGATATTAAAAATGAACTTTACAATCCGCTGAAAAATCTTACTTCGGGCGGAAAAATGTGGAGTAAAAATTTATTTTATAAAGGAACAGAAAAAGGAATTTATGCCGGAACCGATTTTCAGGCATGGATTTTTAAGAGCAAAAAACCGGCAAAAAGTCAGGAATTAAGCATCGCGCTTGAAATATCTCAAACAGAAAATATTGATGCTTGGCAAAATTCGCTCTCCAAAACCATATCTTCAATTGATAAAAAAACGGATAAGAAAAAATCAATCGCATGGTGGAATGAATTCTGGAATCGCAGCTATATTCAAATTGATGGAAAAGCAGCTAATTTATCGCGCAATTATACACTTTTTCGATACATGCTGGGTTGCAATGCCAAAGGAAATTGGCCAACACGCTTTAATGGCGGATTGTTTACTTTCGATCCGGTTTTTGTGGATTCAGCAGCCAAATTTACACCAGATTACCGTAAATGGGGCGGAGGAACTTTTACTGCACAAAACCAACGTTTGGTTTACTGGACGATGCTTAAAAGTGGCGATTTTGATTTGATGCTTCCGAAGTTTGATTTTTACAACCGGCTGCTTACAACTGCCGAATTGAGGTCGAAAGTTTACTGGGGACATGCGGGAGCTTGTTTTACAGAGCAAATGGAGAATTTCGGCTTACCTAATCCAAGTGAATATGGGTGGAAGCGACCTGAATATTTCGACAAAGGGGTGGAATACAACGCATGGCTCGAATATCAATGGGAAACAGCACTGGAATTTTGCATGATGATATTGGAAACAAAAGAATATGCAGGCGCCGATATTTCGAAATATGAACCATTAATTGAGAGTGTACTAACGTTTTTCGATGAACATTATCGTTACAGAGCACGCTTGAGAGGTCGTCGAGAGTTTGATGGCGATGGAAAACTCATTGTTTATCCGGCATCAGCTTGCGAAACATATAAAATGGCAACCAATCCGGTAAATACTACTGCAGGTTTGCGTGCAATTCTTGAGCGAATAGGAACACGTGATTCAATGTTAAAAACCATACCACCATTGTATTTTAGAAATATCGATGAAAAAAAAATGATTTCGCCTGCCAAAAATTGGGAGCGAATAAACAATACCGAAGTGCCGCAACTTTATCCTGTTTTTCCGTGGCGTATGTTTGGTGTTGGGCGCGACAGTTTGGAAATTGCAGCTAACACATATTTGTTCGATCCCGATGTGGTAAAATTTCGCAGCCATATCGGTTGGAAGCAGGATAATATTTTTGCAGCCTGTCTTGGATTGACTGATGAAGCTGTTCGCCTGAACTCGTTAAAATTAAGTAACGGCACGCATCGATTTCCTGCGTTTTGGGGACCCGGATTCGACTGGACTCCCGACCATAACTGGGGTGGAAGTGGTATGATAGGTTTACAGGAAATGCTTTTGCAAAACACTGATGATGGAAAAATTTTGCTTTTTCCGGCATGGCCTTCAAATTGGGATGTACGCTTTAAACTACACGCACATAAAAATACAATTGTGGAAGCGGAATTGAAAAACGGAGAAGTTTCATTTAAAGTTACTCCAGATTATCGAAAGAAAGACATAGTTATCTTTATAGAAAAATAAAGAAAAAGCCATTAAAACAAATTTGGTTTCTTCTTTCGCGCTACATCAATCGAAAGAAGTTCCTTTTTGGGTGCTTGTTTTTGTCTCAGAACTTCATATTCTGCACTTATTTCTTTCGCATAATTAGTTTTAGAATTTTCACTCATCAGTTGTGCAACCACAAATGTGTTGACTGATGCATCCTTTACATAAACAACCGGACTGCTATAGTTAGGCGCAATTTTTACTGCAGTGTGTATTTTCGAAGCTCCGCCGATGAGCAGTGGTACTTTCAAACCTGCTTTTTCCATTTCAGAGGCAACATGCGCCATTTCTTCGAGCGAAGGTGTTATCAATCCGCTTAATCCAACTATGTCCACTTTCTCATCAATTGCAGTTTTTATGATTTTTTCAGTAGGTGTCATTACCCCTAAATCAATTACTTCAAAATTATTACAGGCAAGTACCACAGCCACAATATTTTTTCCAATATCGTGTACATCGCCTTTTACTGTAGCAATCAGAAATTTACCGGCAGAAGTGCTTTGCCCCGGTATCTTTGTTTTTTCAATTTCAGGTTGCAGTATCGCTACTGCTTTTTTCATAGTTCGGGCGGTTTTCACCACTTGAGGCAAAAACATTTTACCCTCACCAAAAAGCTTACCTACAATGTTCATTCCGCTCATTAAAGGCTTTTCAATAATTTCGATGGCGGAACTATATACTTTGAGCGCTTCTGCAAGGTCTTCTTCCATAAAATCGCTGATTCCTTTAATAAGTGCATGTTCAAGCCGCTCTTGTAAACCGAGCAATCGCCACTGGTCAATTTTCTCAATTTTTTCACCGGTCGCTTGTTGTTTTACTTTTTCGGCAAATTCAATCAATCGTTCCGTTGCGTCTGCCCTGCGATTCAATACCACATCTTCAACCCTTTCTAACAATTCCGGTTCTATTTCCTGATAAATCTGAAGCATTCCGGCATTTACAATTCCCATGTCCATGCCTTCTTTTATGGCATGATAAAGAAAAACGGAATGTATAGCTTCCCGTACCACATTATTTCCACGGAACGAAAAAGATAAATTGCTTACTCCGCCGCTTACTTTTGCATAAGGCAGATTTTGTTTAATCCATCGGGTGGCATTGATAAAATCAACACCATAATTATTATGTTCTTCAATACCGGTTGCAATTGCCAGTACATTCGGGTCAAAAATTATATCCTGTGGCGGAAAACCAACGTTATTTACAAGTAAATGATAGGCACGACTGCAAATTTCTGTTTTTCTTTGAAAAGAATCAGCCTGTCCTTTTTCGTCAAAAGCCATTACAACAACTGCTGCGCCATAAGCACGGATTTTTTGAGCTTTTTCAAGAAAATCAATTTCTCCCTCTTTCAG